>NZ_BAAAYN010000061.1 GCF_039536245.1 Cryptosporangium minutisporangium
GCGGACGCCGCGGCTGGGCCGGCCGCCGTCGCGTCGCCGAACGCCGAGCAGCCGGCCCCCGAGGTGCCGAGCTGCTCCAGCGGCACCCCCTGCTGAGCCGCGTCTCGGCGGGGCCGCGCGCGGGTCAGGCCGGGCCGGCGGACCGGGCGGCGGCGATGACGCGGGTCAGGGACGCGTGGAGTTGCTCCAGCTCGGAGAGCTCCATACCGAGACGCGCGACCACGGCCGGGGGAATCCGCTCGGCCTGCGCCCGCAGCGCCGCCCCGGCCTCGGTCAACGTGACCGCCAGCTGACGTTCGTCCCGCTGGTCCCGCTCGCGGCGGATCAGACCGGCCGCCTCCAGACGCTTGAGCAGCGGAGAGAGCGTTCCCGGATCGAGCTGGAGGACCTCGCTGAGCTCGCGGCCCGAGCGGGGGGCCTGCTCCCAGAGCGCGAGCATGACGAGGTACTGCGGATGGGTCAGGCCCAGCGGCTCCAGCAACGGCCGGTAGACCGCGATGACGCTCCGCGACGCGACCGCCAGCGCGAAGCACACCTGACGATCCAGCGCGAGCAGGTCCTCCGCGCGTACGACGTCGGAGTCGGGGGCACCCATGGCCCGAATCCTGCCACAGAGTTCTAACGCACACCAACCTTTGGTACACCAATAGTTGGCGTACAGTGGGACGTACCAGACCACTCGAGGAGGCAGCGGTGAACAGGTCGGACGAGGCAGCGCAGCCCACCCCTACCGCGAAGCCGGCACCCGCCGCCGCTCCGGCGCCGAGCACGGACGCCGGCCCGAGCGCGGACCCCGGCCCGAAGCCCAAGCGGCGACGCGGCGAGTGGCTGTTCCAGATCTTCGGCCCGCCGACCGTGTCCGGCGCGGTCCAGGGCCACAGCCCGGAGGCGCGGGCAGCGTGGAAGCGCCGGGTCGAGCAGGAGCGTGCGGCCCGCCGGCGCAAGCCCTGACGGACCCGCGTCGCACCTCAGGCGAGCACCGGGACGCGGGCGCGGGCGGTCAGCGGGGCGAGGGCGAGCGCGGCGATCGCGCAGAGCACGATGCCCACCACGAGCGCCTCCGCCGCGTCGGTGGGCGCGAGCGACGCGGTCACCGCGACGCCGAGCGCTGACCCGACGTACCGGGCGGTGTTGTTCGCCCCCGACCCCATCGCGCTGCGCTCCGGCGGCACCGTGCCCACCGCGAGCCTCGGCAGCGTCGCGTTGATCAACCCGCCGCCAAGACCGGCGACGATCATGCCGGGGAACAGCCAGCCCCACGCGTGGCCCACGGCCGGCAGCGCGAGGGCACACCCCACCGCAGAGAGCAGGAAACCGAGGCCCAGCTCAACGCCGCCGTGCACGCTCGACCGCATCCGCCGCGCGGCGAGCCCGACCAGGAACATCGTGAACGCCCAGGCGAACGCCAGCACCGCGGTCTGGGTGGCGGTCCAGCCGCTGCCGCGCTGCAACGTGGTCGGCAGGAACGTCATCGGGCCGATCACCGCGACCCCGGTACTCGCCGCGCCGAGCGTCGCGAGCAGGAACGGCAGGCGCCGGAACAGCCCCAGGTCGAGCATCGGCTCCCGGGCCCGCAGCTCGCGCAGCGCGAACAGCCCGAACAGCGCCAGGGCCAGAACGATCGGCAGCAGCGTGGGCGCCCGGAGCCACCCGGTGCGGCCGTTCGTCGCTCCGACCAGCAGGGCCGCCAGAGCGGCGGCGAGCAGCACCACCCCGGCCACGTCCAGCCGGCGAGCCTGCGCCGCGCGCGACTCCCGCAACACCGGCCGGGCCACGGCCGCGAGCACCAGCGCGACGAGTGCCGCGACCCAGTAGAACGTCCGCCAGCTGCCGACGTGGTCACCGGCGATGGCGAGCAACGGTCCGGCGGCGATCCCGAGCCCGATCATCGACCCCCAGGTCGCGGCCGCCCGGATCCGGTGCGGCCCGACCGGGAACGCGTGCGCGACCAGCCCGAGGCCGGCGGCGAGGATCGCGGCGCCGGCGATGCCCTGCACCACCCGGGCACCGACGAACACCCAGGCGGACGACGCGAGCGCGCTCGCCGCCATGCCCAGCCCGAGCCCCACCACGCCACCGAGGAACACCCGACGCCGCCCGTAGTCGTCGGCGACGCTGCCCGCGGAGAGCAGCAGCACGGCGAGCCCGAACGTGATGCCGTTGAGGATCCAGACCTGCGCGGTCGCCGACGCGTGCAGCGCGGTGGTGAGCGTCGGGAGCACGGCGGCCGGCGCCGTGTAGTCGGCGAGGGTCACCAGCGTCGCCGCGCTCACCACCCCGAGCACCAGCTGTTCACGGCGGCCCGGCGGCGGCGCCTCCGCCGTCGGCGACGGCACGGACGCTCCCATGGCTGTGGCCACGACGACCCCTCCTCCAGATGGTTCACGGCCGACCCTACAGGAGTCAGTTCAATGAACGAACCTATTTGACGAGCAGAGTTCGGTGAACGAACCAACCCGCTAGACTCCCCGGCGTGGGACTAGGCAAGGACTACGCCGGACAGAACTGCACGTTCGCGCGGACGCTGGAGATCCTCGGCGAGCGCTGGACGTTGCTCGTCGTCCGCGACGCGTTCTATGGCGTCCGGCGGTTCGGGGACTTCCTCGTCCACCTCGACATCCCCCGGGCGGTGCTCTCCGACCGGCTGGAGACCCTGGTGCGCGCGGGCGTCCTCGCGCGGCGGCGTTACCAGGACTCGCCGCCCCGCGACGAGTACGTGCTGACCGACGCCGGCGTCGAATTGTGGCCGGCGCTGTTCCAGCTGACCTCGTGGGGCGCCCGGCACCTGGCCATCGGCCCGTGGCCCCGGACCTTCCGGCACGTCGGCTGCGGCGGCACGATCACCGGGCCGGCCATGTGCCGCGACTGCGGCAAGCTCGTCGACCCCGCGGACACCCAGATCGAACCCGGTCCCGGCGCGGAGTTCACCCGCACCGACCGGGTCAGCGTCGCGCTCCGCCAGCCGCATCGCCTGCTGCAACCGCTGCCGCTGACGTAGCACCGTGGACACCTCGCCCGGTAACCGTTACGGTATCTCAGTTAGTGGCGATTAACTGAATTCCCCGGACGCAGCGAGGCGCACCCGATGACGGCACCCGCAGTAGACGCAACCCTTGCGGCCCACGAGGCACTCGTCGCCGACCTGCGGGCACGGCTCGCCGCCACCGCCGTCGGCGGTCCGGAGCGGGCCCGCGTCCGCCACGTCGAACGCGGCAAGTTGCTCCCCCGCGACCGGGTCGACACGCTGCTCGACCCCGGCAGCCCGTTCCTGGAGCTCTCGGCGCTGGCGGCGAACGGCCTGTACGACGACGAGTCGCCGGGCGCCGGGCTGATCACCGGCATCGGGCGAGTCTCCGGCCGGGAGTGCGTGATCGTGGCCAACGACGCCACGGTCAAAGGCGGCACGTACTACCCGATGACCGTGAAGAAGCACCTCCGCGCCCAGGAGGTCGCGCTCCACAACCACCTGCCGTGCGTCTACCTCGTCGACTCCGGCGGAGCGTTCCTCCCGCGGCAGGACGAGGTCTTCCCCGACCGCGAGCATTTCGGCCGGATCTTCTTCAACCAGGCGCAGCTCTCGGGCAAAGGCATCGCGCAGATCGCCGCCGTGCTCGGCTCCTGCACGGCCGGCGGCGCCTACGTGCCGGCGATGGCCGACGAGACCGTGATCGTCCGCAACCAGGGCACGATCTTCCTCGGCGGGCCCCCGCTCGTGAAGGCCGCGACCGGCGAGGTGGTCAGCGCGGAGGACCTGGGCGGCGGCGACCTGCACGCCAAGACGTCCGGCGTCGTCGACCACCTCGCCGAGGACGACACCGACGCGCTGCGCATCGTCCGCAACATCGTGTCGACCCTCGCGCCGAAACAACCCCCACCGTGGGAGCGCAGAGCGACGCGCCCGGCGAAGGACCAGCAGACGCTCTACGACCTCGTTCCGACCGACCCCCGCACGCCCTACGACGTCCACCCGGTCGTCGAGACGCTCGTCGACGGCGGAGAGTTCTCCGAGTTCAAGGCCGGTTACGGGCCCACGCTGGTCACCGGCTTCGCTCACCTGCACGGACACCCGGTCGGCATCATCGCGAACAACGGCGTGCTGTTCGGCGAGTCCGCGCTCAAGGGCGCCCACTTCATCGAACTCTGCGACCAGCGCGGCATTCCGCTGGTGTTCCTCCAGAACATCACCGGGTTCATGGTGGGCCGCGAGTACGAGGCAGGCGGGATCGCCAAGCACGGCGCGAAGATGGTCACCGCCGTGGCCTGCGCACGAGTGCCCAAGCTGACGGTCGTGATCGGCGGCTCGTTCGGCGCCGGGAACTACGCGATGTGCGGCCGGGCCTACGCACCCCGGTTCCTGTTCATGTGGCCCAACGCCCGGATCTCGGTGATGGGCGGCGAACAGGCCGCCGCGGTGCTCGCCACGGTGCGCGGCTCGATGACACCCGAGGAAGAGGACGCGTTCAAAGCGCCGATCCGGGCCCAGTACGAGAGCCAGGGCAACCCGTACTACTCCACCGCCCGGCTCTGGGACGACGGCGTCATCGACCCCGCCCGGACCCGCGACGTCCTCGGCCTGGCGCTCGGCGCCTGCGCCCAGGCGCCGCTGGAGCCGGTCTCCTACGGCATCTTCCGGATGTGAGCATGTTCCGCACCGTCCTCGTGGCAAACCGCGGCGAGATCGCCGTCCGCGTGATCCGGACACTGCGCCGGCTCGGCGTGCGGTCGGTGGCCGTCTACAGCGATGTGGACGCCGACGCGCGCCACGTCGTCGAGGCCGATACCGCGGTGGCGCTGGGGCCGCCCCGGGCCTACCTGGACATCGAGCGGGTAGTGGCGGCCGCACGGGCGACCGGCGCCGACGCCGTCCACCCCGGCTACGGCTTCCTCTCCGAGAACGCGCAGTTCGCCGCCGCGCTCGCCGACGCCGGGATCGCCTTCCTCGGGCCGCCGGTCCGCGCTCTGGAGGTGATGGGCGACAAGATCGCGGCGAAGAACGCGGTCGCGGCGTACGGCGTCCCGGTCACCCCTGGCCTCGCCCGGCCCGGGCTCTCCGACGACGAGCTGGTCGCCGCCGCAGACGACGTCGGCTACCCGGTCCTGATCAAGCCGTCGGCCGGTGGGGGCGGCAAGGGCATGCACCGCGTCGACGACCCGGCCGCCCTTCGCGGCGCGCTGGCGACCGCCCGCCGGGAGGCCGCCGCGAGCTTCGGCGACGACACGCTGTTCCTGGAGCGGTTCGTCTCCCGCCCCCGCCACATCGAGGTGCAGGTCCTCGCCGACCGCTACGGCACGATCGTGCACCTCGGTGAACGCGAGTGCAGCCTGCAGCGCCGCCACCAGAAGGTGATCGAGGAGGCGCCCTCGCCGCTCCTGGACGCCGACACCCGGGCGCGGATCGGGGCCGCCGCGGTCGCCACCGCGCGCAGCGTCGACTACGTGGGTGTGGGCACGGTCGAGTTCCTGGTCTCCGCGGAGCGGCCGGACGAGTTCTTCTTCATGGAGATGAACACCCGGCTGCAGGTCGAGCACCCGGTCACCGAGGAGGTCACCGGCCTGGACCTCGTCGAGTGGCAGCTCCGGGTCGCCGCCGGCGAGAAGCTGCCGTTCGCGCAGGACGACGTCGTGCTCACCGGCCACGCGATCGAGGCACGCGTCTACGCCGAAGACCCGGGGCTCGGTTTCCTGCCGACCGGTGGACGGGTGCTGGCGCTGACCGAGCCGAGCGGCCCCGGGGTAAGGGTCGACTCCGGGTTGAGACTGCGCACCGTGGTCGGTTCTGATTACGACCCGATGCTGGCCAAGGTCATCGCGTCCGGACCAGATCGCACCACCGCACTCCAGAGGCTCGACGCCGCACTGGCCGGCACCGCGGTCCTGGGCGTGACCACGAACGTCGAGTTCCTCCGCTTCCTGCTCGCCGACCCGGACGTCGTCGCCGGGCGCCTCGACACCGGCCTGCTCGACCGGCGGCTGCCGGACTTCGTGCCCGCCGAGCCCGGCAACGACGTGGTGGTGGCGGCCGCCGTGCGCGCCTGGCTCGCCGCCTGGTCGGCGTCGACCGACGACTTGTGGTCGCAGCCGTCCGGCTGGCGGCTCGGCGAGCCCGCGGCGACCGTCAGCCGGTGGCGGATCGGCGAGCGCACGGTCGAGGTCCGCCTTCGGGGGACGCCGGACGACGGGACGGTGACGGTGGGAGACACACCGCCGCAGACGTTCGCGGCGTCGCTCGACGGGGACGTGCTGGCGCTGACCCTTTCCGGGGTACGCGTGCACTACCGGGTCGCGATCGAGGCCGGTACCGCGTGGGTGAGCGGGCCCTCCGGCACGGCGGCGCTGCGGGTGCTGGGTCCGCGGCGGGCCCGTCCGGACACCGCGGCCGAAGCGACCGCCGAGCTTCCCAGCCCGATGCCCGGCGCGGTGATCGCCGTGCACGCGGTGGACGGGAAGGCGGTCGCGGCCGGCGCCCCGGTGCTGGTCGTCGAGGCGATGAAGATGGAGCACACGCTCACCGCGCCGGGCGACGGCATCCTCCGGCTGGCGGTGGCGCTCGGCGACCGGGTGAGCGTCGGCCAGATCCTGGCGACGATCGAGCCGGCCGAGGTAGAGCCGGCTGGGCGGCCACCGTCCGACGGTGCGGCCGTGCCGGACGTCGAGATGAAGGAGAGCAACCGATGACCGCGTGGACTCCCCCGGGACCGGCGTGGCTGTTCTGTCCGGCCGACAGGCCGGACCGCTACGCGAAGGCCGAGGCACTCGCGGACGTCGTGATCCTGGACCTGGAGGACGCGGTCGCCGCGGCCGACAAGGACGCCGCCCGGGACGCGCTGGCGGCGACGCCGCTCGACCCGGAGCGCACGCTGGTCCGGATCAACGCCGGCACTGCGACCGACTACGCGGGGGGGACGGCGGATCTGCGCGCGCTGGAGCGGACGCCGTACACGCGGGTGATGCTGCCGAAGGCGGAGACCGCCGCCGAGGTGCTCGCGCTGCGGCCGTACCAGGTGGTCGTGTTGATCGAGTCGCCGCGCGGGGCACTGGCCGCCGCCGAACTGGCCGCTGCGGAGAACACGATCGGTGTGATGTGGGGTCCGGAGGATCTGATCGCGGGGCTGGGCGGCAGCTCGGCCCGGCATGCCGACGGCCGGTTCCGCGACGTACCCCGGCACGTCCGGTCGTCGACGCTGCTCGCCGCGAAGGCGTTCGGACGGTTCGCGCTGGACACCGTCCACCTGAACATCGCCGATCTGGAGGGCCTGCGACTCGCCGCCGAGGACGCCGTGGCGCAGGGCTTCGACGGCGGCGTGGCCATTCACCCGACGCAGGTCCCGGTGATCCGTGCCGCGTTCGCCCCGCCGGAGGCACAGGTCGACTGGGCTCGCCGCGTACTCGCCGCGGCCCAGGTCGAGCGTGGGGTGTTCCGGTTCGAAGGCCGGATGGTCGACGGACCCGTGCTGCGGCACGCGGAGGCGCTGCTGCGTCGGGCGTAACAGCCTGACGCGCTTCGGCCGGCGGCCGTACAGTGCGGCATGGCTTCACGGAGCAACGGGGCACACCTGGACTTCACCGGCCGGACCGTGCTGGTCACCGGCGGCACCAAGGGGATCGGACGGGTCATCGCCGAGACGTTCGGCAAAGCCGGCGCCGACGTGGTGGTCTGCGCGCGGAGCGAGCCGGCGCAGCCGCCGCCGGGGGTGTTCGTCCAGACCGACGTCCGGGACCCGGCGGCGTGCCGCGCGCTGGTCGCCGCGGCCGCCGACCGGTTCGGACGGCTGGACGTCCTGGTCAACAACGCCGGTGGTTCTCCCGACGCGGACGCGACCACGGTCTCCCCGCGGTTCGTCGAGAAGATCGTCGCGCTCAACCTGCTCGCGCCGTTCTACGTGGCCCAGGCCGCGAACGAGGTGATGCAGGGGCAGGAGAGCGGCGGCTCGATCGTCAACATCGGCAGCGTCTCGGGCATCGACCCGCAGCCCGGCACCGCCGCGTACTCGGCCGCGAAGGCCGGATTACGGACGCTCACCCAGGCGCTGGCGCTGGAGTGGGGACCGGCCGTGCGCGTCAACCACATCACGGCCGGGCTGATTCGGACCGAGACCACCGACTACACCGAGCAGACCGCGAGCCTGATCCCGCTGGGCCGGTTGGCGACCCCCGAGGACGTCGCCAACGCGTGCACGTACCTCGCCAGCGACCTCGCCGGTTACGTGACCGGCGCCGACCTGGCCGTCCACGGCGGCGGCGAAGTCCCGGCCCGCTTCGTCGTCAATCCCTGACCCGAGCGGTCACCAGGCCGGTCTCGTACGCGGTGACGACCAACTGTGCCCGATCGCGGCAGTGCAACTTCATCAGCAGGCGCCCGATGTGCGTCTTGACCGTCGCCGGGCTGACGAACAGCCGGGCGCCGATCTCGTCGTTGGACAAGCCACCCGCCACCAGGCCGAGCACCTCGGTCTCCCGCTCGGTGAGGACGTCGAGCGCGGCCGGTGGTGGCGCCGACGGCGCGGGACGGCGCACGTAGGACTCGATCAGTTGGCGGGTGACGCTCGGCGCCAGCAGCGCCTCCCCCGCCGCGACGATCCGGATACCGGCCAGCAGCTGTGTCGGTGGAGTGTCCTTGAGCAGGAAGCCGCTGGCGCCGGCCCGCAGGGCGCCGAACACGTACTCGTCCAGGTCGAACGTGGTGAGGATGAGGATCTTCGTGTCCGGCACGGTACTCAGGATCGCCGCCGTCGCCTCCAGCCCGTCCATCACCGGCATCCGGATGTCCATCAGGACGACGTCCGGCGTGCTGGCGCGGGCCAGCTCCACGGCGTCCGCGCCGTTCGCCGCCGACCCCACCACCTCCACGCCGTCGTCGACCTCGATCAGTGCTTCGAAACCGGCGCGGACGAGCTCCTGGTCGTCGACGACGAGGACGCGGATCATGTGCTCACTCTCCCGAACGGCAGTACGGCGGACACCCGGAACCCTCCGTCCGGGCACGGACCTGCGTCCAGCGAGCCACCGAACACCGCGACCCGCTCCCGCATCCCGATCAGGCCGTGCCCCGTACCCGGAACCTGCGGTGTTCCGGCCACTGGACCGGGGTCGGTGACCTCGATCCGGACGTGATCCGGCGCTGCGGTGACCCGGAGCGTCGCCGACGGCCCGCCGTGCTTGAGGACGTTGGTCAAGCTCTCCTGCACGATGCGGTACGCCGAGAGGTCGACGCCCGGCGGGATCGCGCCGACGTCCCCGCTTACCTGGATCGTCACCGCGAGCCCTGCGTACTGCGCGACCAGGCCGTCCAGCTCGCCCAGGCCCGGGGACGGTGCGAGCGCGGCGCCCGGCTCGTTCGGCTGGCGCAGCACCCCCAGCAGCCGTCGCATCTCGACCAGCGCCGACCGGGACGTCGCCTCGATCGCGCCCAGCGCCTGACGAGCCAGGTCGGGGCGCCGCTCGATGACGTGGTGCGCGACGCCCGCCTGCACCGCGACGACGCTCATCGAGTGGGCGACGACGTCGTGCAGCTCCCGGGCGATCCGCATCCGCTCCTCGGTCACCGCCTGCCGGGCCCGCTCCTCGCGCTCGGCCTCGAGCCGCCGGGCCCGGTCCTCCAGGGCGGCCCACCGGGCGCGACGGGCCCGGACGTACTCGCCGCCGAGCCACGCGACGGTGACCACCAACACTGTGGTGAACCAGGTGCTGCCGTTCACCACGGTCTCCGGCTGCACGGCCAGCGCGGCCGACAGGACGACGAGCCCCACCACGTACGTCAGCCACGCCCGCGGCCGCTCGACGTGCAGCGCGTACGCGAACACCAGCACGAACATCGCGTAACCCGGGTAGCCGGCGTATTGGCGGGCGGAGTAGGCCAGTAAGCCGACCGCGGTCACCGCGAGGACGACGGTCGGAGCCCGACGGTGCAGCGCGTACGGCACCGTGAACGCGGCCGCGAGCAGGTAGGCGAGCGGGTCGGTGGAGGCCGCGCCGGGCTCCACCCGCGCGGTCAGCTCCACCGCGATCACGCCCAGCATCACCAGCGCGACGGCGGCATCAAGAAAGCGCGGCATGCGGACGACCGTAGGCAGCCACCCGGTGCGGGCGCATCAGACTCCCGGTGTACGCCGCTGCTCCGACGCGGAAGCCCTCGGGCTGACCGCACCGTCGAGAGCATGACGATTCTCGCCTCCCCTCCCCGGGTTCGCCGCCCGCTCCTACTGTTCGTGGTGACCGTGATCGCGGTCACGTGGGCCGTCCAGCTCGCCTTCCTCGCTGTGGGCCTCCCCCTCTTCCCCGCGCTGCTGATCGAGCTGGTCGTGCTGGTGGGCACGGCGGCTGTGCTGACCCGTCGTGCCGACGGCCGGGCCGGCGTGCGGCGCCTGTTCGCGGGCGTGCTGCGGTGGCGGTTCGGAGTGCGGTGGTACGTGCTGGCGCTGGTGGCTCTGCCCGTGCTGACTCTGGGCGTGGCCGTTCTCGCCGGGACGTTCCGGGCTCCGGACGGCTGGGCCGGTGAGCTGGTCCAGTACCTGTTCGTCGCCGTGGTGTTCGGCGCCCTGCTCGGCAACGTCTGGGAGGAGTTGGCCTGGACCGGCTATCTGCAGAGCCGGCTGGCCGATCGGCACGGATGGCTGCTCGGTGCGCTGCTCACCGCGGTGCCGTTCGGGCTGATCCACCTCCCGATGGCGTTCGAGGAGCACGGCCTCACCGGCACCGGCGTCGGCGAGGTGGCGATCGCCTGGGGTGCGCTGGTCGCGGTCGCGCCGTTCTTCCGGGTGTTGCTGGGTGTCGCTTACGAGCGGACCGGCCGCAGCGTGCTCGCCGTCGGGCTGCTCCACGGCAGCTTCAACGCCAGCGGCGCGACCGCGCTCGCCGGCGGAGGCTGGGAGTACCTCGTCGCGGCCGGCGTCCTCGCGATCGCGGTGGCGGGCTGGGCGGTGGCCGACCGACGCCGCGTCCGCACGTGACCCCGGCGAACAACGACGCGGCGGCCATCTGGATCGGGACGGCCGCCGCGTCGGGCCGTGCTCACCGGGCGGGGGCGCCGACGACTGCGGGGGCGAGCCGGTGGGGCATCGCCGCGCAGGCGCACTCGGGCACCGTGTAACGGGTCCGGACGAGTTCGACGCCACCGAACGTCACCGCGGCCTCGTAGACGTGGAAGCCACAGAACTCGTCCGTGGTCAGGTAGCGGGTCACCAGGTCGGCGTGCGCAGGCGGACGGCCGTCGGTGGTGCGGACCTCCAGTTCCCGGAGCCCGCACTGGTGGACGGCGGCCAGGGCAGCGGGGAGCTGGTCGGCGGCGACCACCCATCGCGGCTGCTGGTCATCCCGAGAGCACAGGCCTTCATACAGCAAGAAGACGACGTCTGGCATGGCTACCTTCTTCGCTCGGTGCGGTTCGGCGGCTCCCGGTGCCCCTCTGCCGTACACGCAGCGCGACGCTTCCCTGTTCAGTCGCGGTCGCAGTCATCGAGTCTCTTTGGCCCCGGCAGACCCATCCGTGACGTAGGCAACATCCGCTCAGGGTCGACGCCGTTCGGCCGACGGGACACCTCGGTCGGACGGATGAAGGGGTGGGCCGGTGCAGACGAACGACACGGCAGGCGACGCGGTGCGCGAATCGGCGGTGGCGATGCGTGCGCTGGTGGAGGCGAGCGCCGACATCGAGGCGTTCGTGACGCTGCTCAGCGGCGTCGCCGAACAGACCAAGTTGCTCGCGCTCAACGCCTCGGTCGAAGCCGCCCGCGCCGGGGAGGCCGGACGCGGGTTCGCGATCGTCGCGACCGAGGTGAAGGAGCTGGCGAACCGGACAGCGGAGGGAAGCGCGTCGATCCGGCGCTGCGTCGACGCGCTCCGCGAGCGGGGACGCGAGGCGGAGGCGGCGCTGAGCCGCCTCGCCGCCAGCTCTCCCTGACGTTTTCCAGCGGTCGCTTCACCGGCGACCGGCGGGGACGCCGGGAACCACGGTGGCGGACTCGGTGCCGTGCGCGACGATCAACGTGCGGGCGATACCGGCCATCCACAGCACGGTGAACGCGATGACCGTCGGGTTCTTCACCGCGACCAGCGTCGCGGCGACCGCGTCCCGATGCGTCTCCGGCACCCAGAGCGCGACCGCGGCATTCGGCAGGACGTCGCACACGACGAACGCGGCAGCGAGCACGACCAGCTGAAAGTAGAACGCGCCGCGCCGGGCGTCGATCGCCGCGCCCAGCCGCCGCAGCGCCGCGCGTCCGCCGAGACCGTGGCCGACGGCCAACTCCCGAGCCAGGAGCCGGACCACGAGCAGCACCAGCAGCAGCCGGACGCCGGTCACCAGCACCTCGCTGCCGATCGCGACAGCGGCCGGCACGTCGTACCGCACCACCAGGTACCGCTGCACGCTCGGCACCAGCGACAGCCCGAGGACGAGCGGTACGTGCCGACCGTAGAACCGCGCCGCCCAGTCTGCGGCAGCTTTGCTGAGCGACCACCCTGCTGCGATCATCGTCCGCTCCTCTCATATACTCCACGAGAGTGAACTATTCACGATGATGAAGCAAGGGCGGGACGGCAAGTGCGTGACTACGGCTGGGAGCTGAGCACCGCCGTGGTGCTGTTCCACGAGGCGATCGCCCGGCGGCTGGGCCTGTCCGCGGCGGAACACAAGGCGCTGGGCGCGATCGTCCGCTCCGGACCCCTGCCGACCGGCGCACTCGCCCCCGAACTGGGGGTGGGCATCACGGCGGTCACCGGCATCGTCGACCGGCTGGTGCGCGCCGGGTACGTGCGGCGCGAGCCGGATCCGGCCGACCGCCGACGGGTCCTGCTCTACGCCGAGACCGGCGCGATGCCCGATCTCGGCGCGATCTTCGCGGACCTCGGACAGGCGATGGCCGCGTTCACGTCGAAGTACGACGAGCGGGAGATGGCCGTGGTGGTCGACTACCTCGACAACACGATCCGGGTCCTGCGCGAACAGACCGCCAAGCTGGTGGACTAGAGCGCCATGCCGTTGGCGCTGTCGAGGTGGCACTGCTCGATCGAACCGCGGTAACCACGGGCGAACGCGGAGAGGCGCTGATCCATCGAGCCGTGGGCGTCCGGGGCGAGCCAGGTGACGATCGCGTCGCTGCCCTGCGCCCGGTCCCCGAGCGACCGCACGCCGCGCGTCAACTCGTCGAGGTCACCGTCCTCCAGCTCGAGCACGCCGGACCGGACCGAATCACCGACGAACGCGCCGGAAAGGCAGTCGGCCTGTAACTCGTACGTGATGCTGACCAGCCGGTTCGCCCGCACGCGCTCCTGAATGGCGTGGCCGTACTCGTGGGCGACGAGGAAGTACACGAACGAGTCGCCGATCTGCTGGTAACTCTGCCGCACCCAGTTGACGTCGTACCCGATGCTGTCGTCGGCCGGGCAGTAGAACGCGTTCTGCGTCGGCTGGGCTTGTCCGGCGCAGGTCAGCTCGCCGTCCTTCGTGTAGGGCCGGACCGCGGCGACCGGACGGAAGTCGTGCCCGCCGGCGGAGAACTTGCCGTCCCAGTAGTCGGCGACCAGCCGGAACGCCGCCTCGACCTCGACGTCGAACTCGCTGTTCGGCGAGGCGGTACTCGCGGTACTCGCGGCGTTCGCGGGGACGCCGGACGCGGCGGTTCGCGGCGCGGACGGTGCCGCCGGGTCCTGATCGGACGCGGTGCACCCGGCCACCGCCAGCAGCGCCACCGCGCCCGCCAGTGCCATCGTCCGGCGACCGATCCCGACCATCCCGCGCATCCGTCCGTCCTTCCGGTCGTATCCCGTGTGGTCAGCCGACTGAACCACGGGGCCCGGAGAATCGGTGTCACAGCGACTACAGATAGGAGCGCAGGTACGCGACATCCGTCACGACGCCGGGCGTCCCGGTCTTAAGAACTCGCATAGAGTACGTACGTTCGTTCGTTGAGTTAGCTAGGGTTGTTCCCTTCGTGCGCGGCGAGGCTGAGGGGAGGCCGGAGTCATGTGGGGTGTCGCCCTCACGATCGTCTTCTCCATCGCCGCCGCAGTCGCGCTCCTCACCGCCACCGTCGCCTACCGGCTCCGCCGGGTGGTCCCAGCCGGGACCGCGCTGTTCCTGATCGCGATCGGCATCACCTGCTGGTCGGTGACTGCGGCGGTGACCGCGGACCTGAGCGACCCGACGTTCGTTCCGGCGCTCGCATCGATCGGCGTATTCGGACAGTGCTTGATCGTGCTGGGCTACCTCGGCCTCGCCGAAGTCGTCACCGGCCGGCCGTGGCACCCCCGACTGCGCGCACGGCTCCTGCTCGCGGTCGAACCCACGCTGGTCCTGGCCATGCTGCTGACCGAGCCCTGGCACCACGCCTTCTTCGACGGCGTGGTCCGGTCACCGCACGGCACCTGGCAGGTCGGAATCGGCCCCGGGTACGTGCTGCACATCGTCTACAGCTACGCGATCACGATGATCGGGGCGTACCGCGGGCTGCTGTTCGCCCGCCACCGGTCGGCGTTCAGCCGCCGCGCTCGCCGATGGCTCGCCGCGATCGTGACGCCGCCGCTGGTCGCGAACGTCGTCGCGTTGACCGTGCTGCACGACATCGACGTCACGTTGATCGGCACGACGCTCAGCACGGTCATCGCCTACGGTGCGCTGACCCGGCGATCGCTGGAGCTGCTCCCGGTGGCCCGGGCCCAGCTGGTCGATACGCTCACCGACGGCGTGGTCGTGGTGGACCGCAACGGCAACATCGCGGACGTCAATGCGCCCGGCAGACGGATGATCCTGGGCACGGCACCGTGGATCGTCGACCCGATCGGCGTCGAGCTGGACTCGATCGATCCGACGTTCCCCGCGCTGGAGGAGACCGACACCCACTTCATCTTCGTCTCCGAACCGCTGGGGCTGGACCTCGAGATCCGTTCCCGGGTCATCCGCGACCGGCACGGCGTGCTCGCCGGGTGGGTGCTGGTCGCCCGGGACGTCACCGAGTTCCGGGCGCAGCGGCGTGCGCTGGAGGCCGCGAACGCGCAGCTCCGAGCGCAGATCGCGACGAACGAGCGGCTCCGCGCCGACCTCGCCGAGCAGGCGATCCGGGACGCGCTGACCGGCCTGCACAACCGGCGGCACCTGATGACCGTCCTCGCCGAGGCGGAGCGCGCGGAGTCCGGGCCGCTGAGCGTCGCGCTCATCGACGTCGACCACTTCAAGCGGGTCAACGACGAGTACGGGCACGCCGCCGGCGACCGGGTTCTGGTCGCGGTCGCCCGGTTGCTCGCCGACGGTGTGCGCTCCACGGACGTACTGGCCCGCTACGGCGGTGAGGAGTTCGTGCTCTTGATGCCCGGTTTGTCGGCCGAGGAGGCACAGGAACAGGTGAACCGGCTGCGACGGCTGGTGGCGAGCACGCCGATCGAGGTCGCCGGGCAGGCGGTCACGGTGAGCTTCAGCGCCGGCCTGGCGTCCGGCTCCGGCCCGGTGGACGCGGACGCGCTGCTCGAGGCCGCCGACCACGCGCTCTACGCTGCGAAGCGCAACGGCCGGGACCGGGTCGAGCGCGCCGCCTCGGTGGTCTGAGCCCGTGACGGGGCCGGGTACGGTGGAGAGCGGTGGATGAGAACAGAGCACGACGGGTCGTGGACGCGCTCCGCGATCGGGGCGTCGACGCCTTTCCGGCGAAGGTCGGGGTGTACCAGTTCGGCGTCGGCGTGATGCTGTCCGAGGGGCGCCAGGCGATCTGGGACTCCGACAGCACCGCTGGCATCGAGGCGCAGGTGATGCGCAACGGTGTGCTCGTGGGGTTCGTGCCGGTGATCGAGGGCTCCGAGAACTTCGACGAAGAGCAGATCATCGACGCGATCGTGCGCACCGACTACGACCAGCCGATCGCGCGACGGATGACGACCGCGCCGCCGCAGGCCGCGCCGCTCCCCCGTTCCGGAGGCGTGTTCCGCCGCTTCTTCGACGGGTTCCGTTACCGCTGACCGGCGGCGATCGTCGCGGATCGGCGGTAGTGGCTCGCGGCCTCGTCGCGACGCCCGAGCGCGGTGGCGAGGTCTCCGAGGTAACGGGCGACCGGGCCGAGCGTGAGCAGGCCGCTCCCGGCGCCGGCGAGCTCCCCTTCCGCGGGCAGTAGCGCGTCGTAGAGGCGCTCGGCCGCCGGCCGGTCACCCGCCTCGATCGCGATCAGCGCGTGCAGGCAGGTGCGCGCCTCGTACAGCAGGTCACGCGGCGAGTCCGGGATCTCGCGGAGGTCCGGCGCAGGTGTGGTGACGAACGGGCGACACCACGGGGCGTACGCGCCGAAGTCCGTGTCCGGCGGCAGCGCCGGCCGGCCGCCGTGCTGGACGGAGTGGCAGAGCAGCGCGAACGGCAGGATGCCGCGCTCCAGCCCGGACATGCCGGTCCCGGCCAGCCGCGCAGCAGCAGCCCGGTACCGCGCCTCGGCGTCGACGGTTCGCCGGGTGGCCGAGGCGCGCAGCGCCCGATACCAGTCGGTGAACACGCTCACCAGCGGAGACTGGTACCGCTCCCCCAGTGTGTCGGCGACCCGCGCGTGTTCGTCCGCGGCGGCGAAGTCCGCGAGCGCCGACCGCGCCTGGAGCAGGATCAGGTGGCCGAGGATCTCGAACGTCGCCAGCTCGTGACGCCGGGACAGCTCGACCAGCTCGGTGCCGACCCTGGCCCGCTCCGGCGCCAGGCCCGCGCGTCCGAACGACTGCATGAACGCGGCGTTCAGCGCGAACGCCAGCACCCGCGGGTCGCCCAGTTCGCGGGCGAGCGTCTCGGCCTCGCGGGCCGCCGCGGCGCCCCGGTCCCCGCCCGCGTTGCGCAGCTCCAACGCGAGCGTGGCGAGTAGGCGGCTGCGATCGGCGACGTGGTCGGCGGGCAACGCGGCGAGCGTCCGTTCGGTGACCTCGGCGATGTATCGCGCCAGCGCCGGATCGTCGTGCTCGGTCCAGAGGGCCGGGACGTCGAACGCGCCGATCACCCGTGCGGTCAGGGCCGGGTCGCCGATCTCCTCGGCGAGCGCGATCGCCTCGGCGCGGCGGTGCCGGGCGGGGGCGAGCGCACCGGTCACCGCCAGCGCCCGGACGCTGCCCATGATCAGGTCGAGCCGGGTACGCACGTCGTCGCCGTCGCGCCCGCCCCGGTGGACCGCGGCCCGGTCGAACGCGTCGAGCGCCGCGTCATAGAGCCGGGCCGCCTCCGACGGGTCCGGACGCCGCTCGGCGCGCTCGGCGGCGGCACGCGCGTACCGGGCGGCGCGCGCCGCGGTCTCCGGGCCGTCGGCTAGCAGGAAGTGGTGGGCCAGCGCCGCGACGTCGTCCGGACGGAGCCGTTCGAGGATGTCGGCGGCGGCCGCATGCCAGGCCGCCCGGCGCGAGTGCGAGACGTCGGCGGAGAGCGCGTCCCGCACCAGGGCGTGGGAGAACGCGAACCGGCGCGGGCCACGTTCGACGAGGAGCCCGCCGGCGGTGGCGACGTCGACGGCGTCCAGCACGGTGTGTTCTGCCCCGACCACCGCGCTGAGCAGGTCGAGGTCGACGCCGAGCACCGCCGCGCGCCGGAGGACGTCCGGTGCTGGCTCCGGCAGCGTCGCCACCCGGTACCGGACGACGTCCCGGACGCCCGGGGGCACCGCCGCGAGCCCGTCGGAGCCCGCGGTGGCGTAGAGCCGGGCCAGCTCCCGGACGAAGAACGGGTTGCCGCCGGTCCGGCGGTGGATCGCGGCCGCGGTATCGGCGTCGACGTCCTGGCCGGTCGTGGCGCGGACCAGATCGGGTACCACCTCGAGCGGAAGGCCGCCCAGGTACACCCGGGCCGGCTCGGCCCGGGCCACCCGGCCGAGGACGTCGGCGAGCGGCGGCGAGAGGTCGGTGCTGCGGTAGGTCGTGACGAGCAGCACCGGCGCGGCCAGGGGTTCGGTCACGACGGCCGCGAGCAGCGCGAGCGTCTCGGCGCCCGCCCAGTGCAGGTCCTCCACGACGAGCAGCAGCGGCGCCCGGCGCGCGACCGTGGTCAGGTGCGCACCGACGGCGCGGTGCCAGCGGAACCGGGCGGCGGCCGGGTCACCGCCGGGGGTGGGTGCGTAGGGCGGGTCGGGGACGACCGTGCTGAGCGTCTCGAGGATCCGGTGCCACGGCCAGCCGGCCGGAAGCCCTCGATCGTCGGGGTTGGTGCCCCACGCCGTACTCCAGCCGTCCGCGCCGAGCCTGGCGGTGAGCGCGTCGGCCAGCGCGGTCTTGCCCGCACCGGCCTCACCCGAGATCAGCGCGAGCCGCAGCCGTCCACGCGCGACGACGTCCGCCGCGGCGTCCGCCAGCTGGGTGAGCTCCGCGGCCCGTCCGACCAGCGGCTCCACGGCCGGTTCGACCAGCCGTTCCGCGTGGCCGTGCGAGCGCGGCGGCGCGGGAACGGCCGGGAGGGCGGGTTCGCGCCGCGGTATCTCGGACAGGGAGGGCGCCTGGGCGAGGATGTCGGCTTCGAGTCGACGCAGCTCCGGGCCGGGATCCAGCCCCGACGCCTCGGCCAGCACGCGCCGCACCCGGCGCAGCGCGGCCAGAGCGTCGCCCTGCCGTCCGGCACGGTAGAGGGCGAGCGCGTAGAGCCGCCAGGTGTCCTCGCGCCCGGGGTGGGCGCGCGCATGGGCCTCCAGGTCGGGGATCGCCTCCGCGTCCCGCCCGAGCGTGATCAGCGCCTCGGCCCGGCGGTCGGCCGCCAGCAGCCGAAGCTCCTCCAGCCGGGTCGCCTCGCCGCGGGCCCACCCGTGCGCCTCGAACTCGGCGTACGCCGGGCCCCGCCAGTCGGTGAGCGCGGCGTCGATCCCGGCCAGTGCCTCGGCCACCTGTCCTCGGCCGAGCAGCTCGCCCGACGCGGTCACCGCGTCCTCGAACCGCCACGCGTCCACGTCGTCCGGGGCGGCCCGCAGCGCGTACCCGGAGCCCGCGGTCACCAGCAGGGTCGCCGGCGCCCGGGGTGGCCGGTCGGGTTCGAGCGCCCGGCGCAGCGCCGAGACGAACGTCTGCACCGCACCGGTGGCGCCCTCCGGAGGCGCGCCGTCCCACAGATCGTCCACCAGCCGCTCGGTGGGGACCACCCGGCCGCGGGCCACCAGGAGACGGGCCAGCACCGACCGGTGCCGCGGCCCCTTCAGGTCCACCGGACCGCGGTCGTCCTCGGCCACCAACGGACCCAGGACCCCGAACCGCAGCACGCCCGAAGACTAGCTGCTCAGTCCGTGCTGACCGGCTGCTGAGTGCGGGGGCGCACGGTAGGCACTGTCCGACGAACAGAGAGGCACACCATGCGCATCCCCGGATTCGACTACCAGCGGGTGACCGTCGCCGACGGCGTCGCGCTGAACGTCGCCGTGGCCGGCTCCGGCAGCCCGATCGTGCTACTGCACGGCTTCCCGCAGACCCACCTGATGTGGCGGCACGTCGCCGCTGACCTCGCGGCCGACCACACCGTGCTCCTCCCGGACCTGCGCGGTTACGGCGACAGCGACAAGCCGGCCGAGAGCGGGCCGGACACCTACTCGAAGCGCACGATGGCCGCCGACATCGTCGCGCTGGCCGCCGCGTTCGGCCACGAACGCTTCGCGCTCGCCGGTCACGACCGCGGTGCGCTGGTGGCGATCCGCGCCGGGCTCGACCACCCGGAGACGGTCACCCACCTCGCCTCACTCGACGTGCTCCCGACGCTCGACATGTGGGACGTGCTGCGCGGCGTCAACGCGGCGGTCGGGTACCACCTGTACCTGATGGCGCAGCCGCCCGGCCTGCCCGAGCAGATGATCGGCGCGGTGCCGGACGCGTTCTTCGGCTCGTTCCTCGACGGCTGGGCGCAGAACCCGGACGCGATCCCGGCCGACGTCCGGTCCGAGTACCTGCGCGCGTCCCGTGAGGCGGTGCCCTCGATCGTCGCCGACTACCGGGCCACCGCGACGATCGACGTCGCGCACGACACCGCCGACAAGGAGGCGGGCAACCAGCTGCGGATGCCGGTCGCCGTGCTGCAGCAGGACTGGGGCGCGGCGCTGGGGTACGACGCCGCCGCGGTGTGGCGGGCGTGGGCACCGGACCTGGACCACCGGACGGTGTCCAGCGGCCACTTCATGGCCGAGGAGGCCCCGGCCGACGTCGTGAAGGCGATTCGCACGCTGCTCACCCGCTGATCTGCGGGGCGTGGGTGCGTTCTCGCGACCCCCGGGTCACGAGAACGCACCCACGCTCAGCGGTCCGGCAGCAGCCCGGTCGTGACGAGCGCGGCCAGCTCGGTGTAGGCGTCGGCGTCGGAGAGGCCGGTGGCCGCCGCCACCTGGCGCTGCTGGATCCGCACCATCGTCGACGCGACGACGTCGGCGACGAACCCGGTGTGCACGTCGCGGAACGCACCGGCCGCCACGCCCTCGTCGACGAACGACCGGATCCGGCGGGCTGCCGCCTGGGTGTTGCGCTCGTAGACCTCCGCCGCCGGGGCGAACGCGGCCACGTCGTCGATGAACGCGGCCGACGCCGGGCGCAGCGCCGCGGCGACCGCCGAGAGGTAGGTGGCGATCCGCACGGCCGGATCGGAGACCTCCGCGATCGCCTCCTCGACCGCGGCCGTCGAGGCCCGGAAGAAGTGCACGACGGCCGCCCGGACCAGCTGCTCCTTGCTGCCCGCGAGCGCGTAGAGCGTCCGCTTGGAGCAGTGCAGCCGGGCGGCCAGGTCGTCCAGCGTGAACGCCACGAACCCCTCGGCGAGCAGCAGTTCGACCAGCGCGTCGAGCAGCTCGGTACGCCGGGCGGCGCCGCGACGGACGGGGGCTCGGGTCACGGACGAGCATTGTGCCACCCCGGCTATCGGCTACTACTAACGGTTCTGTAGTACCGTTAGCGGTACCGAACGAGGAGATCACGATGTCCGTCGACCGCTTGCTTCCCAGCCCGGAAGCTGCCGACCTGCTCGACCTCACCCGGGCGATCGCCGACAAGGAGCTCGCGCCGCGGGTGGACGCACACGAGCGCGCGGAGACCTACCCGGAGGGCCTGTTCCGGACGCTCGGCGACGCCGGCCTGCTCGGGCTGCCGTACCCGGAGGAGTTCGGCGGCGGCGGCCAGCCCTACGAGGTGTACCTGCAGGTCCTGGAGGAGCTAGCCGCGCGCTGGGCCGCGGTCGCGGTGGCGACCAGCGTGCACGGGCTCTCCTGCTACCCGCTCGCCACCTACGGAACGCCCGAGCAGCAGGAGCGCTGGCTCCCCGCGTTGCTCGCCGGCGACCTGATCGGTGGCTACAGCCTGTCCGAGCCGCAGGCCGGCTCCGACGCCGCGGCGCTGACCTGCCGCGCGGAGCGGGTCGACGCCGGGTACCGGGTCACCGGCACGAAGGCCTGGATCACCCACGGCGGCAAGGCCGACGCGTACGCGCTGTTCGTCCGCACGGCTCCTGGGTCGAAGGGCATCTCCTGCCTGTTCGCACCGGGTGCGGTCGAGGGGCTCACGTTCGGCAGCCCGGAGCAGAAGATGGGCCTGCATGCGATCCCGACCACCGCCGCGTACTGGGACGGCGCGATCCTCGAGGCGGACCGGTTGATCGGCGCCGAGGGACAGGGTCTGCAGATCGCGTTCAGCGCGCTGGACTCCGGCCGCCTGGGCATCGCCGCCTGCGCGACCGGGCTCGCCCAGGCAGCGCTGGACGCGGCGGTCGACTACGCCAACGAGCGGACGACGTTCGGCCGCAAGATCGCCGACCACCAGGGCCTGGGGTTCCTGCTCGCGGACATGGCCGCCGCGGTCGACTCGGCCCGGGCGACCTACCTGGACGCCGCCCGCCGCCGCGACGCGGGCCGCCCGTACTCGCGCCAGGCGAGCGTCGCGAAGCTGATCGCCACCGATGCGGCGATGAAGGTGACCACCGACGCCGTGCAGGTGCTCGGCGGGTACGGCTACACCCGCGACTTCCCGGTCGAGCGGTACATGCGCGAAGCCAAGATCATGCAGATCTTCGAGGGCACGAACCAGATCCAGCGGCTGGTGATCAGCCGCGGCCTGGCGCACTCGGCGTAACGCTCAGCTCTCGAACGGGGTCAGGCCGAGGCGCTGACGGACCGCCGGGCGGCGCAGCGGCGGCACCGTGGCCGGCTCGCCCCGACGCGGCGGCAGACCGGCCAGCAGCGCCCGAGTGATCGCGGCGATCTCCTGCACCGCCTCCTCCATCGCCGGGGCGACGCTCGGATTCGGCTTACCGATACCGGTGACCTTGCGGATGAACTGAGCGGCTGCCGCGGTGATCTCGTCCTCGGTGGCGGGCGGCTGGAGGCCGCGCAGCTCGGTGATGTTTCGGCACATACCCCGACGGTAGGCCGTCCCTCCGACAGAACACACCGTGTTCCGGCTACTCGGAGCGAGCCACCCGGCGCGGGAACCGGCCCGACGCAGGGGTCGCACGGCCGGTCAGAGGAGACCGCGAGCCATCGCGGTGGTCACGGCCGCCGTGCGGTCGGAGACGTCGAGCTTCGTGAACGTCCGCAGCAGGTGCGTCTTCACCGTCGCCTCGCTGATGTGCAGCCGCCGCCCGATCTCAGCGTTCGTGTGGCCCTGCGCGACCAGGCCCAGCACCTCGATCTCGCGCGCGGAGAGCTGCTGCTGTGCCGGGTTGCGCACCTGCCGCACCAGCCGCCCGGCCACCGACGGCGCGAGCACGGTCTCTCCCCGGCTGGCCGCCCGGACCGCCGCGGTCAACTCCGCCCGCGAGGCGTCCTTGAGCAGGTAACCGGCGGCTCCGGCGTCGACGGCGCGCAGGATGTCGGCGTCCGTGTCGTAGGTGGTGAGCACGACGACGTGCGTCGTCCGCACCTCGGCGCGGATCCGGCCGGTCGCGGTCGCGCCGTCCCCGCCCGGCATCCGCAGGTCCATCAAGACGACGTCCGGCCGCAGCGCGCGCACCATCACCACCGCCTCCGGCCCCGATCCGGCCTCCCCCACCACCTCCAGGTCGGGCTCGGCGGCGAGCATGCCGCGCAGGCCGTCCCGGACCACCGGGTGGTCGTCGACGAGCAGCACCGTGATCATCGGGGTAACTCGCAGGTCACGGTGGTGCCCGCACCCGGAGCGGAGCGGACGCTCAGCACGCCGCCGAGCTGCTCCACCCGGGCCCGCATGCCCGGTAAGCCGAACCCGGACGGGTGCGCGGCCGGGTCGAACCCGACACCGTCGTCGTCGACGGTCAGGGTCACCACGTCCGCATGCGCGCACAGGTCGACGGTGACGGACGAGGCCGAGGCGTGCTTCCGGACGTTGGTCAGCGACTCCTGGACCGCCCGGACCAGGACGACCTGCGCCCGGGTGGGCAGGTCGGCAGGGACGCCGTCCACCGCGCAGCTCGTCTCCACCCCGGTCTCCTCCGCCAGCCGTGTCACCTGCTTGCGCACCACCTCGGCGAGGGTCCCGGCGCCCAGGTCGGCCGGCGCCAGCACGGTGACCATCGCCCTGGCCTCGGCGAGGTTCTCACGGGCGGTCCGCACGGCCAGCGCCAGGTGCCGGTCGGCGGCGGGCCGGTCGGCGTCCAGCTCCGACTCCGCCGCCTGGACGAGCGTCACGATGCTGGTGAAGCCCTGGGCGAGCGTGTCGTGGATCTCGGCGGCGAGCCGGGTCCGCTCGGCCGCGGCGCCGGCCTCGTGGGAGAGCGCCGTGACCTCGGCCCGGCGGGCCTCCAGTTCGTCGATGAGCTGGGCCCGCTCGGCGCTCTGCTTGCTGATGTTGACGAGCGAGACCCCGATGAGCACGGTGAACGCGAGTCCGAGCGCCGCGAGCGCGAGGTCCGGCCCGAGTTGGTCGAGCGACCGCTCCTGCAGTGCGTGCACCGGGACCGGGGTCAGGTTGAACACGGTGACCGCCACGAGCGACGTCCGCAGTCGCAGGCAGAGGAACGCGATCGGGCAGACCGCGAACAGCGCGAACGAGGCGAGCCCGTCCGCGGTGACCGCGGCCGCGAACAGCACGGCGACCGCCGTCACGTAGCCGATCGCCGCCGGGGTGTCCGGCTCGCGGTCGAGATCGTCGTCCCGCGCGAGCCGGCGACCGATCAGCCCCCAGCTCAGCGCAATCAACGCGAGGCAGGTCACCGACACCACCCGGTGAGCCGTGTCCGCCTCGTCGTCGGCGTAGACCAGCACGCTCAGACCGAGCAGGCACACGGTCAGGTAGGCGTCCCAGGACCCCAGCCACCGCCGCGACGCCGCAGCCGCGGTGGCCACTGTGGCCGCTGCGGCGCTGCCCGCCGGACCGGCCGTGGGGGCCGGTCCGGCGGGCGGGGCTACGGTCGGGGTGGCGGTCGGCGTCACCGGGTCCGCCGGTCGGTCCAGCGGAACGTCGCCAGCGCCAGTACCAGCCCGGCGACGCACCAGGCGCCGAGTACCAGCGCGATCCGGCCGTGCTCCCACTGCCCCGCCCCCTCCTGCGCTGCCAAGCCGTCCGGCAGGAACACCGACCGGAACCCCTGGCCCATCCACTTCACCGGGAAGATCGAGGCCACCTTCACCATCGCATCCGGCAGCGAGGCGATGTCGACGAAGACGCCGGAGACGAACATCAGCCCGATCACCGGCAGGTTGAGCACCGCCGCCGCGCTCTTCGCCGACCGGGCCACCGCACTCGCCGCGACACCGAACAGTGTGCAGGCGACCACCGACAAGGCGAACAGCCAGCCGAACGTCAGCCAGCGACCGGCGTCCTGCGGTAACGGCAGGTCGAACAGCAGGGCGCCGACGCCGAGCAGCAGCGCGATCTCGGCCAGCGTGGTGACCAGGACCAGGACGATCTTGCCGATCAGGTACGCCCCGGCGGTGGCCGGCGTCCCGTGCAGCCGCTTGAGCGTGCCGTCTTCGCGGTCGGTGACGATGCCGGTGCCGACGTTGAGGAACGCGGTCGAGAGGATGCCGTAGGCGATCATGCTCGCGGCGAAGATCTGCGAGACGCTCACGTCCGGGAATCCGGCCAGCGGCTCGTCGAAGATGAAGCCGAGCATCACCAGGATGAACGCGGGCAGCGTGAACGTGAAGATCACCGCGTCGCGCTCCCGGAAGAACTGCTTGATCTCGAGGGAGCCACGGGAGAGGCCGAGTCGCAGGGTCGACGGCAGCGGGGCGGTCACGGTGGTCATCGGGCCTCTCCGATCAGGTCGAGGTAGACGTCTTCGAGGCTGCGACGTTCGATCCGCAGCTCGCTCAGGCTCGGGTCGTCGCGGCGGCTGAGCGAGGCCACCAGCGCGGTCGGGTCGATGGTGGTCAGCCGGTGCGGACCGTCCGAGTCGCGCCAGGTCACCGTGGACTCGCCGGAGCGCCCGCCGATGTCCTGCGGTGTTCCCTCGGCGACGATGCGCCCGCCGACCAGGACCGCGAGCCGACCGGCCAGCGCCTCGACCTCGTCCAGGTAGTGGCTGGTCAGGATGATCGTCGTGCCGCCGTCGGCGAGGCTGCGGATCAGCGTCCAGAACTGCCGCCTGGCTTCCGGGTCGAAGCCGGTGGTGGGCTCGTCGAGGAAGAGGAGTTCGGGGTCCCCGACGATGCCGAGCGCCACGTCGACGCGGCGACGCTGACCTCCGGAGAGCGTGCGCAGCTTCGCACCGGCTTTCTCCGCCAGGCCGCACTGGGCGATCACCGCGTCCGGGTCGCGCGGCGCCGGGTAGTAGCCGGCGACGTGCCGGACGAGTTCGCGGACGGTCAGCTCGGGGGCGTCGGCGGTGCTCTGCAGCACGATGCCCAGGCGTGCTCGCCAGCGGCGGCCGGCCGCACCGGGGTCGTCGCCCAGGACGTGGACCGTGCCGCTGTCCCGGCGCCGGTGGCCCTCCAGGATCTCCACGGTCGTGGTCTTTCCGGCGCCGTTCGGGCCGAGTAGCCCGAACACCTCGCCGCGCTCGACCCGCAGGTCGATGCCGTCGACGGCGGTGTGCCCGCCATAGGACTTACGGAGTTGGGTTACCTCGATGACTGCCATGTATCGAGCGTCCCGTCGCGCGCGCCGCCCAGGGACGACCACCGGACTGAACCTGGCTGTCCACCAACCGGTGGACAGAACCGCCGCGTGCCCTGGCAAGCCGCAGCTTTCGGGAAGGCAACGTCTGGACGGGCCGCGGAGAGGTTGCCTTTCGGGAAATGCGCCCACGCCCGCGCGGCCCGCGCGTGGGCGGGCCGTGCGGGACGGGTTCAGGCGGCGGCCGGGTCGGCGGGTGCGTGCGCCTCTGCGAGGGCCTGCCACGCGGCGCGCTGGGCGTCGGTCAGGTGCTCCGGCACGACGATGCGCACCTCGGCGTAGAGGTCACCGGCGCCACCCCGCGGGTTCGGCAGGCCGCGTCCGCGCAGCCGGAGGCGGCGGCCGGACGACGACCCAGCAGGCACCTTCACGTCCACGCGCCCACCCGGCGTCACCACCGCGGCCTTCGCGCCGAGCACCGCTTCCCACGGCGCCACCGGCAACTCCACGGTGAGGTCGCGGCCGTCCACCCGGTACCGGGAGTGCGGCGCCAATCGCACGACCAGGTACAGATCGCCGCGCGGCGCACCCTCGCCGAGGCCGTCGCCGCCCTGGCCGGCCAGCCGGATTCGCTGCCCGTCGACCACCCCGGCCGGAATGTTCACGTCGACCGTCCGGACGCCCGACGAGGTCCCCATCGTCAGGCTGCGCCGCCCACCGGAGTAAGCGTCCTCGACCGACAGCTCCAGCTCCGCCTCGACGTCCGGTCCGGGCACCGTGCCGATGCCACCGCCCCCGAAGAACCCGGAGCGCCCACCCCCGAACAACCCACCGAGCAGGTCCTCGAAGCCGCCGGCGGCGAAACCGTCGCCCCCGGTGGAGAAGTGGACCCGCTGACCACCAAACGGCGTCCCGGCCGCGCCCGGGTCGAAGTTCTCGGGGACCTTCCGCCAGTCGTCGCCGAACTGCGGCGAGAACCGGTCGTACCGGGCCCGCGTCCCCGGATCCGAGAGCACCTCGTTGGCCTCGTTGATCCGCTTGAACTGGTCCTCGGCACCGGGGTCGGAGTTCACGTCCGGGTGGTACTTACGGGCCAGCTTGCGGTAGGCGCGCTGGATGTCCTCCTGGCTCGCCGACCGGTCGACGCCCAGCACCTCGTAGTAGTCGCTCGTGGTGGTGGCCACCTTTCCGCTCCTCGTCGCTCGCGTAGCTACGTCCAGCCCCAAAGACACCGGGGCAGGGCGTTTCATTCCCCGAAGTTGAGCGTACGACGCTCAACTTCGGCGTGGAACGGCTCAGACCTCCAGCGTCAGCGGCGTATCGGCGACCGAGCGGCCGACGTGCAGGGTGAACGGCCCGGGCTCGCGCTCCCACCCGTCGCCGGACCAGTGCTCGAACGCGCGCGCAGGCAGCGGGATCCGCACCGTCGCCGCCGCGCCGGACGCCGCGGACACGACGGCGAACCCGACGAGCCACCGGGCCGGCCGGTCGACCGCGCTCTCCGGCCGGGACGCGTACACCTGCACCACCTCGCGACCCTCGCGAGAGCCGGTGTTCGCCACGGTCACCTCGACGGCGTCGCCCTCGACCGCGGCGGAGTCGTACGACCACGTCGTGTACCCCAGCCCGTGCC
Source organism: Cryptosporangium minutisporangium (assembly GCF_039536245.1). Taxonomy (NCBI): domain Bacteria; kingdom Bacillati; phylum Actinomycetota; class Actinomycetes; order Cryptosporangiales; family Cryptosporangiaceae; genus Cryptosporangium; species Cryptosporangium minutisporangium. The sequence continues at coordinate 27,548 of NZ_BAAAYN010000061.1, forward strand.
CGAACCAGAACGCCGGCTCCGCGCCGGAGCGCAGCCATCCGCGGTGCCCGACGTGGATCGACTCGGCGTACGTGAGCCCGCCCTCGACCGGCTGCGTCGAGTACACCGGGACGTCGCTCTCCGACGCCGGCCAGGTAGTGGGCAGCCGTCCACCCGGCTCCGCGACGCCGAGCAACACGTCGGCGAGTGCGTTCCCGGTCTCCATCCCGGCGAACCACGACAGCAGCACCGCCGGCGCCTCAGCGAGCCACGGCAGCACGACCGGCGCGCCGGAGTTCACCACGACGACCGTGTTCGGGTTGGCCGCCAGTACCCGGCGCACCAGTTCGTCCTGCCGCCCGGGCAGCGCGAGTCCGGCGCGGTCGTAACCCTCGCTCTCGACCTCCTCGTTGGTGCCGACCGCGAGCACGACCGCGTCGGCCTCGGCGGCCAGCGCGACGGCGTGTGCGAGCTCGTCGTCCTCCGCGCGGCGCGGGGGCTGTGCGACCAGGCGGAGCATCGCGGCCGCGAACGTGTTCCCGGCGGGCAGGTCGTGCCGCAGCACGACGTCGACCGATCCACCGGCTGCGAGCCGGACCGGCGCGTAGGCCTGGTCGGGCTTCATCATCGCCTCGACCAGGTCCCCGCCCGGTGGGTCGATGACCTGGTCGATGACGTCGTGGCCGTCGACGGTCAGCCGGAACTGACCCACCCCGGCCGCGCCCAGGAGATGCTCGCCGTCCGCCGACGCGGTGTACCGGGTGGCGATCTCGACCGCCCTGACCTTCGCCGGGTCGGCGCCGGCGAAGCTGCCCAGATAGGTGAGCTGGGCGCTCTCCCGGTGCTCCTCGGCGAGCGTGGCGCCGGTCTCGTCGACGAAACGGACGCGCAGCCCCGGCGTGCCGTCGGCCGGGTCGGTGACCTGCTCCAACGGCACAGGCGCGAGCGACGTCGTGGGGAAACACCCCTCCGCGGCGACCACCTCGACACCCTCGCCGAGCGCCGCGGTCAGGCCCGCGAGCGGCGTCACCGTGTAGGTCGGGCTGACGCTCGCCGACCCGCCGCCCATCGTCCGCGCGTGCAGGGCGTTCGGGCCGAGTACGGCCACCTTCCGCAGCGCCCCGGCCGACAACGGCAGCACACCGGAGTTCTTCACCAGCACCATGCCGCAGGCCGCGGCCTCGCGGCCGAGCGCGGCGATCTCCGCCGCGGGCGCGGGCGCGACGAGCGGCACGACCGGCTCGACGCCCTCCAGCGCGCCCACCCGGGCGGCCAGCCGGAGGAGGCGCCGCACCTTGTCGTCGATCCGCGCCTCGTCGACCTCTCCGCTGCGGACCGCGGCGACCAGCGCGTCGCCCCACGGCCCGATGGGCCCGGGCATCGCCAGGTCCAGGCCCGCGTTGCCGGCCGCCACGGTGCTGCGGGTGGCGAACCAGTCCGACATGACGACGCCGTCGAAGCCCCACTCCTCCTGCAGGATCTCGCGCAGCAGCGGGCTCTCGGTCATCGTGGCCCCGGCCACCGCGTTGTAGGCGGCCATCACCGCCCAGACGCCCTCGGCGACGATGCGCTCGAACGGCGCCAGGTACACCTCCCGCAGTGCCCGGTCGTCGACGGTGACGTCGTAGGTCATCCGCTCGGTCTCGCTGTCGTTGGCGACGAAGTGCTTCACGGTCGCCGCGACGCCGCCGGACTGGACGCCGCGGACGTAGGCCGCGCCGATCTCCGCGGAGAGCAGCGGGTCCTCCGAATACGCCTCGAAGTGCCGCCCGCCCAGCGGCGACCGGTGCAGGTTCACGGTCGGTGCGAGCAGCACGTCGACGTTCTTCCGGCGCGCTTCGGCGGCCAGTAAACGGCCGAGGCGCTCCACCAGTGAAACGTCCCAGGACGCGGCGAGCGCGGTCGGCGACGGAATGTTGGCCGAGCGGTCCCGTTCGTCCCAGTTAGTGCCACGGACGCCCGCCGGCCCGTCGGAGACCAGGATCTTCCGCAGGCCGATCCTGGGCTCCGGGTACAGCGACCAGAAGTCCTCGCCGGTCAGCAGCCGGACCTTCTGCTCCAACGACAGCTCGCCGAGGAGGTCTTCGCTCATGCCACACTCCTGATTCTGGTGACGAGGAGCGCGCCGATGATCCCGACGACGGCTCCGGCGATGAACAGCAGCGGGTAGCCGCCGATCGCGAGGAACACCGGCGCGATCGCCGGTGCCAACGACTGGGGTAGCGCGTTCGCCATGTTGATGACGCCGAGGTCCTTGGCGACGTCGTCCGCGCTGGGCAGGACCTCGGTGATCAACGCGAGGTCCACCGCGTAGAAGCAGCCCGTCCCCACCCCCAGGATGACCTCACCGATCACCAGCTGGGTGAACGACCCCGACAACGCGACGACGATCAGACCGACCATCGCGACCAGCGCTGCGACCACGACGAACGGCTTGCGCCTGCCGATCCGGTCGGAGAGGAAGCCGCCGAGCACGCTGGCGAGCACGGTCGCACCGGCCGCCGCGACGGTGGCCACCGCCACCCGGCCGGGGACCTCGTCGGTCGGGATGCCCAGCTCGTCGCTGAGGAAGTACGGCAGGTAGGTCAGGCCGGTCGCGGCGGCGAACACGAACGTGAACCGCGTCAGCCAGGCCCACCCGAAGTCGGGGTAGCGGCGCGGGTCGAAGACGAACGACCCGAGGAAACCCCTGAGGTCCAGCCGAGCCGGCGTTCCGGACGCCATCCGATCCCGCAGGACCACCACGAACACGCCGACGAGAACCAGCGCGATCGCCGCGGGCACCAGGAACCGGCCGACATCCCCACCGAACACCGCCGCGAGCAGCGACCCGGCGACGACGCTCAGCAGCGTGGTGATGCCGACCAGGCCGCTCACCGCGCCACGACGTTCCGAGCGCACCTGGTCGGGCAGCGTGGCCGAGAGGGCGGCGAGCGCCCCGTTGTAGGCCACCTGGGTCACGCACCAGCCGACGCCGATCAGCAGCACGCCGTCCGCCAGGGCGATCACCGCCAGGCCGAGGGCTCCGAGAACGCTGCCGCCGAGCAGCCACGGCCGTCGCATGCCGAAGCGGGACGCCGTACGGTCGGACAGCCGCCCGGCGAGCGGGTTGCTGACCAGCGCGAGGAACGCCCCGATACCGAGGATGATGCCTAAGTCGCGTTCCTTCGTGGCCGGCGAGACGTCCTCGACCTTGAGCGCGAGCGTGACGACGACCGGCGTCAGCAGCGCGAGGTTCAGGCCGAACGCGGCGAGCGGCATCGTCACGCCGAAGCGCCCGAGCGGTGTGCCGGGGCGCGCTGTGGGCTCAGTCTGCGCCGACAACGCTGTCGGGTCCAAGGCCATGGACCGCTCCTCTGCGGTGGGTCGGCCGCGGCGAAAACCGACTGACCGATAGGTTTCTATTCTAGGAGAGACGTCCCGGACTAGCGTGTCGATGTGGTGAATCAACCGGTAGACGTCGATCCAGGGGCCCCTCCTCCGGGAGAGGCGGAGCCGGCCGGACGGCGCCGGCCTCGGGGTAGCTACTCCAAGGGCCGCGCGAAACGGGCCGAGATCCTGCGCGAGGCGGTACGGGTGTTCGCCGAGTCCGGGTACCGGGGTGGGTCGCTCAAGGAGATCGCCGACCGGGTCGGGCTGAGCCAAGCGGGGCTGCTGCACCACTTCGCGTCCAAGGAGCACCTGCTCGCCGAGGTCATCGCCGCCCGCGACGCCGAGGACATGGCGCGGATGCACGTCCAGGACGAGCGGGTCGCGCTCCACCGGATCACCGAGCAGGTCCGCTACAACACGACCGTGCCGGGGCTCGTGCAGCTCTACACGACGCTCGCCGGGGAGGCCGTCGCGGAGGGGCACCCGGCGCACGAGCATTTCGCCGAGCGCTACCGCTCGCTGCGCGGGCTGCTGCGGCGAGCCGTGGCGGAGGCGCAGCAGGCCGGCGAAGTCCCGGGTGACCTCGACCCGGACGCGACCGCCACCACGCTCGTCGCCCTGATGGACGGCCTGCAGATCCAGTGGCTCCTGGAGCCGGACGCCGTCGACATGCCTGCCGTCTTCGAGACGTTCCTCGCGCTCCTGCGCAACCAGCGCGACACCGCCTAAGAGTTATCGGACGCAGCCGAGAGCAACAGCGTCCGTTCGTACGCCTGACAGTTGAATCGCCGCACCCGTGAGGAACCCGACGTTTATCCCTCGCCGAGCGGGTACTTGGCACGGTGCGGATGGGGCCGCCGGGTTGGGTGTGAGCCGCTCCGGCCGGGTCCCGTTCGCAGCAGGCAGTACTGGCGGCGAAAGGGTTCCCACGATGCGTGTACTCGGGATCAACGCTCTGTTCCACGACCCGTCCGCGTGCCTCGTAGTGGACGGACGAATCGTGGCCGCCGCCGAGGAGGAGCGGTTCTCCCGGCGCAAACACGGCAAGCGTCCGGTGCCGTTCTCCGCATGGGAGGTTCCCGAGCAAGCCGCCGCCTGGTGCCTCGCCCAGGCCGGCCTGCGTCCGAGGGATGTGGACCTCGTCGGTTACGCCTACGATCCCGCGCTCGCCGAACCCGCCGACGCGCTCGGTCTGCACGACCCGTGGGACCACCTGCGCCAGATGTACGCGCGGGAGGCCCCTGGCTTCCTCGCCGAGGCGCTGCCCGGTCTCGACCCGTCGAAGGTCCGATTCGTCCGGCACCACGTCGCGCACGCCGCGTCCGCCGCCTACGCCGCGCCGGACGCCGCCACCGGATCGGTGCTGGTGCTGGACGGCCGCGGTGAGTCGACGTCGCATCTGGCCGGTCGGCGGGTGGGCAACGAGCTGCAGACGCTGGCGTCCCAGCGACTGCCGCACTCGCTCGGACTGTTCTACGAGGACCTCACCGCCCACCTCGGCTTCCTGCGCTCGTCCGACGAGTACAAGGTGATGGCGCTGGCCTCCTACGGATCGCCGCGGATCGCCGCTGAGCTACGGCGCCGCGTCTACGCCACGGAGGACGGCGGCTTCCGGACCACCGGCATCGACTGGACCGAGTTCTGCCCGCCGCGCCGCGCCGACGAGGCTTGGACCCAGCACCACGCGGACGTGGCGTCCTCGGCGCAGCTCGTCCTCGAGGAAGTGCTGCTCGACCTGGCGCGCTGGCTGCACGGCCAGACCGGCGACGAACTGCTCACGATGGCGGGCGGCACCGCGCTGAACTGCGTCGCGAACTCCCGGATCGCCCGCGAAGGGCCGTTCTCCCGGGTCTGGGTGCAGCCGGCCGCCGGTGACGCCGGGACCGCGCTGGGCGCCGCCGTCTACCTGTCCGCGATGCACGGCGCCGACCCGGAGCCGATGCCCGGCGCCGACCTCGGTCGCGGCTGGTCGGACGCGGAGCTGGAGGCGTGGCTCAAGACCGCCGGCGTCCCGTACGAGCGCCCGGACGACGTCGCCGAAGCGGTCGCCGAAGCGCTCGCCGCCAACCAGATCGTCGCGTGGTTTCAGGGCCGAGCCGAGTTCGGTCCGCGGGCGCTGGGCCACCGCTCGCTGATGGCCCACCCCGGCCACTCCGGCAACCTGGAGCGGCTCAACGACGTCAAGGGCCGGGAGCAGTTCCGTCCGGTCGCTCCGATGGTGCTCTCCGACCGGGCCGGGGAGATCTTCACCAGCGGTCCGTTCCCCAGCCCCTACATGCTGTTCGTGCACGACACGAAGCCCGAGTGGCGGGACCGCATTCCGGCGGTCGTCCACGTCGACGGCACCGCGCGGATCCAGACGGTCGACCCGGCCACCGAGCCGCGGGTGGCCGCGATGCTCCGCGGGTTCGAGCGCCGGACCGGACTGCCGGTGGTCGTGAACACGAGCCTCAACACCGCGGGGCGGCCGATGGTCGACGACCCCCGGGACGCGCTGGAGTGTTTCGGGTCCGCGCCGGTGGACCTGCTCGCCCTCGGCCCGTTCGTGGTGCGGCGTGGGTCGATGTTCCGCAGCGAGGGCGGCCGATGAGCGCTTGCGCGAAGAGCGGAGCGCACCGATGACTTGGTCGGTCGTGATCCCGACGGTCGGGCGGCCGTCGCTCACCGCGTGCCTGTCCGGTCTGGCCGCGAGTGTGGCCTCGGCCGACGTCGGCGGGCGCGCGGGAAGTTCGGCGCCGACCGAGGTCGTGCTGGTGGACGACCGGCCGCTCACCGAGTGCGGCCCGCTCCCGGTCGAGATCCCGTCGTCGCTCCGGGTGCGGGTGGTCTACGGCTGCGGCAACGGGCCGGCGGCCGCCCGCAACGCCGGCTGGCGCACCGTGGGGACGCCCTGGGTGGTGTTCCTCGACGACGACGTCGTGCCCGGTCCGTCTTGGGCCGCCGATCTCGCCGCCGACCTCGCCGACGCCGACCGGCGGACCGGCGCGGTCCAGGGCCGGATCGAGGTACCGCTCCCCACCGACCGGAGCCCCACCGACGCCGAGCGGAACACCGCAGGGCTGGCCACGGCTGCCTGGATCACCGCCGACATCGCGTACCGGGCGTCGGCCCTGACCGCCGTCGGCGGCTTCGACGAGCGGTTCCGCCGCGCCTTCCGGGAAGACGCCGACCTCGCGCTCCGCGTCCAGGACGCCGGGTGGGAACTGGTCATGGGCCGACGCACCACCGTCCACCCGGTACGGATTGACGACGCGTTCGCTTCGGTGCGCGCCCAGGCAGGCAACGCGGACGACGTCCTGATGACCCGGCTGCACGGCGACGAGTGGTGGGAGCGCGCCGACGCGCCCCGCGGCCGGTTCACCCGGCACGTCGTCGTCACCGCCGCGGGTATGGCCGCGGTCGCCCTCGGGCTGGCCGGACGGCGACGAGCCGCAGGGCTCGCCGCCGGGGCCTGGCTCGCCGGCACCGCGGAGTTCGCCGCGGCGCGGATCGCGCCGGGACCGCGGACGCCACGCGAGATCGCCACGATGCTCGCCACCAGCGCGCTGATCCCGCCCGCTGCGCTCACCCATCACCTGCGCGGCCGCTGGCGTCACCGCCATGCGGAGCCGTGGCCCCCGGAGCCATGGCCGCCCGGTGCCGCCGCACCCGCCGCACCGGCCGCGGTGCTGGACGCGGTGCCCGCCGGGTCGGCCGCACGCGTCGCCGCGGAGAGCGGGGTGGTGGCCCGGTGAACGCGACGGCTGTCGCGTCGGTGCTCGCGCCGGACGCCTGGCTGTACCGCGGCCGTCCACAGCCGGAGCCGGCGGACTCCGGCCCCGGCGCGGTCCCCCGGGCCGTCCTGTTCGACCGGGACGGCACGCTGACCGAGGACGACCCGCCGTACAACGGCGACCCGGCGAACGTTCGGCTCCGACCGACCGCCCGGGAGGCGGTGGACGTCCTCCGTGCCCGCGGTATCGCGGTCGGCGTCGTCAGCAACCAGTCCGGCGTCGGGCGTGGCCTGCTCACCCGCTCCCAGGTCGAGGCCGTCGCCGGCCGGATCGAGGAGCTGCTGGGCCGGTTCGACGTCTGGGTCTTCTGCCCGCACGTCCCCGACGACGGCTGCACCTGCCGTAAGCCCGCGCCGGGGATGGTGCTGGCGGCCGCCGGCGCGCTCGGCGTCGCACCGTCCGACGTGGCCGTGATCGGCGACATCGGCGCGGACCTGGGCGCCGCCGCCGCGGCCGGGGCCACCGGCATCCTGGTCCCGACCACGGTCACCCGGCCCGAGGAGGTCGCCGCCGCGGGCACCGTGGCGCCCGATCTGCTCACCGCCGTCTCCGCGCTGCTGAGCCCCCGGAAGGCCGCCGGGCAGGTGGTCCGATGACGACGCTGATCGTCCGACTGGACAGCGCCGGGGACGTCCTGCTCGCCGGGCCCGCCGTCCGGGCCGTGGCGGCGGGCTCCGACCACGTCGTGTTCCTCTGTGGACCACAGGGCGCCGCCGCCGCCCGCCTGCTGCCCGGCGTCGACGAGATCGTGGTCTGGGACGCGCCGTGGGTCGGCCTGCAGCCGCCGCCGGTCCGCCCGGACGACGTCCAGCAGATCGTCCACGCGCTGCACGGCATCGACCGAGCGCTGATCCTGGCCAGCTTCCACCAGAGCCCGCTCCCGACCGCACTCGTGCTGCGCCTGTCCGGCGTCGGATGGATCGGCGCCGACAGCGAGCACTACCCGGGCTCGCTGCTCGACCTACGGCACCAGCGGGCCCCGCACCGGCACGAAGCCGACGCCGCCCTCGACCTCGCGATCGCCGCCGGGTACCGGCTCCCGCCCGGCGACGACGGCCGGATGGCGATCCTGCCGCCGCCGGACGTCCGCGCGCTGACCGGTGAGGACCCGTACGTCGTGGTCCACCCGGGCGCCGCAGTTCCGGCCCGGGCACCGAGCATGGACACCGCCGTCGACGCCACCGAGGCGCTGCTCACCGCCGGTCACCGCGTGCTGCTCACCGGCGGCCCCGACGAGACCGCGCTGACCGCCGCGATCGCCCGCCGCACCGGCGCCGTCGACCTCGGCGGCCGCACCAATCTGCACGGCCTCGGCGGCATCCTCGCCGGCGCAGCCGCCGTCGTGGTCGGCAACACCGGACCGGCGCACCTCGCCGCCGCGGTCGGTACGCCCGTCGTCTCGCTGTTCGCCCCGGTGGTGCCCGCCGAGCGGTGGGCGCCCTACCGGGTGCCCCAGGTCCTGCTCGGCGATCAGGACGCCCCCTGCGCCGGAAGCCGAGCGCGCACCTGCCCGATCCCGGGTCACCCCTGTCTCTCGTCGATCCGCGGTGCCGATGTCGTGGCCGCTGTCGACTCCCTCATCGCCCGGGTCAAGCAGCGGCCCGCCCCTCAGAACACCCGGGAGGTGATCGCGTGAACATCCTGCTCTGGCACGTGCACGGCTCGTGGACCACCGCGTTCGTCCACGGTCCACACCGGTACCTGATACCGGTGACGCCGGACCGAGGGCCGGACGGACTGGGCCGCGCCCAGACCTACGAGTGGCCGGCCTCCGCCGTCGAGCTGACCCCGGAGCAGCTGCGCGAGGCCGCGATCGACGTGGTCGTGCTGCAGCGGCCATCCGAGGTCGCGCTGGTCGAGCAGTGGATCGGTCGCCGTCCCGGCGTCGACGTCCCGGCCGTCTACCTGGAGCACAACGCTCCGGGGACGGGCGGCGCCGGCACCGGCGGCGTGCCCGACACCCGGCACCCGATGGCCGACGCCGGGCTGCCGATCGTCCACGTGACGCACTTCAACCGGTTGTTCTGGGACTCGGGCGCCAGCCGGACCGTCGTCATCGAACACGGGATCCCGGACCCGGGACACCGGTACACCGGCGAGATCCCCCGGGCCGCGGTCGTGGTCAACGACCCGGTCCGCCGGGGCCGGTGGACCGGGACCGACCTGCTGCCGGGGCTGGCGGCCGCGGCGCCGCTGGACGTGTTCGGCATGCGCGCGGACCAGCTCGACGTTCCCGGGATCCGCACGTTCGACCTGCCACAGGCCCAGCTGCACGACGCGATGGCCGCCCGGCGGCTCTACCTGCACCCGATCCGCTGGACGTCGCTCGGGCTGTCGTTGCTGGAGGCGATGCACCTCGGGGTCCCGGTGGTGGCGCTGGCGACCACCGAGGTCTACCGGGCCGTGCCGCCCGGCGCCGGGGTGATCTCCACCGACCCGGAGGAGCTGGCCGCCGCCGCGCGCCGGTACCTCGCCGACCCGGACCTGGCCGCGGCGCACGGTACCGCCGCCCGGCACGCAGTGCTCGAGCGGTACGGCCTCAAACGATTCCTGGACGACTGGGACGCACTGTTGGAGGAGGTGGTCGCATGAGGATCTCCTTGATATCCGAACACGCCAGCCCGCTGGCGGTCCTCGGCGAGGTCGACGCCGGCGGGCAGAACGTCCACGTGGCGAGCCTGGCCACCGCGCTCGCCGCACGCGGCCACCAGGTGACCGTCCACACCCGGCGGGACGACCCCGCGCTGCCGACGACCACCCCGTTCGCGCCGGGGGTCACCGTGCACCACGTGACCGCCGGCCCACCCACCTACGTCCCCAAGGACGAGCTGGTGCCGTTCATGCCGTCGTTCGGCGACGAGCTCGCGGCGTACTGGCGGACCGCGCGGCCGGACGTGGTCCACGCGCATTTCTGGATGTCCGGGCTCGCCGCGCTCGGCGGCGCCCGGCAGCTCGACGGGCCGCCGGTCCCGGTCGTGCAGACGTTCCACGCGCTCGGCAGCGTCAAGCGGCGTCACCAGGGCGCGGCCGACACCAGCCCGCCCGGGCGGATCGCGGACGAGCTGATGATCGGCCGCAGCGTCCACCGCACGGTCGCGACCTGCGCCGACGAGGTACGGGAGCTGCGGGAACTCGGGGTGCCGGTGGAGCGCATCCAGGTCGTGCCGTGCGGGGTGGACGTCGAGACGTTCACCCCGTCCGGCCCGGTCGAGCCGCGCACCGCCCGTCCGCGGCTGCTGCAGGTCGGTCGCTTGGTGCCGCGTAAGGGCGCGGACGTCGCTCTGCGCGCGCTGCGCCGCATTCCGGACGCCGAGCTGCTGCTCGCCGGGGGCCCCGCCGCCGACCGCCTCGACGACGATCCGGAGGCACAGCGGCTGCGTTCGCTGGCGCTCGAACACGGCGTCGCCGACCGGCTCGTGCTGCTCGGCGGCGTCGAGCGGAGCCGGATGCCGGCCCTGTTCCGCAGCGCCGACGTCGTCCTCTGCCCACCGCGGTACGAGCCGTTCGGCATCGTGCCGCTGGAGGCGATGGCCTGCGCGAGACCGGTCGTGGCCAGTGCCGTCGGCGGTCACCTGGACACCGTCGCGGACGGCCGCACCGGGCGGCTCGTCCCCCCGGACGACCCGCAGGCGCTCGCCGCGGCCGCGTGTGACCTGCTCGCCGACTCCCGCATGCGCACCGCGTTCGGCGCCGCCGGACGGCGCCGTGCCGAGAGCCGCTACGGCTGGGACCGGGTCGCCGCGGCGACCGAGGTCGCCTACCGCGGCGTGCTCTCCGCCCGTCCCGCGCCACGCCGCATCACCACCTCGGCGGTCCGCCGCAGCCGGTCGACCGCCACCGCGACAGGAGCAGCCCGATGACCTCTCAGCTGGACCGTCCTGTATATACCGGCCTCGACCAGGCCGTCGAGCACTGTGTCGCTCTGGAGGAGACCCTCGTCCGGCTCCGCCGTACTCAGCTGCCGCTGCTCAGCGAGTGGGGCGAGTCGCTCGCCGACCGGCTCTCGACCGGATCGCGTCTGCTCGCCGCCGGTAACGGCGGGAGCGCCGCGCAGGCGCAGCACCTCACCGCCGAGCTGGTCGGCCGTTACCAGGAGGACCGGCCCGCGTTCTCGGCGATCGCGCTGCACGCCGAGACGTCCAGCCTGACCGCGATCGGCAACGACTACGGGTTCGAGGAGCTGTTCGCCCGTCAGGTCGCCGCGCACGGCCGGCCGGGCGACGTGCTGGTCGCGATGTCGACGTCCGGCAGCAGCCGCAACCTGCTGCGCGCCGCCGATGTGGCCCGTGAGCTGGGCGTCACGGTCTGGGCGATGACCGGGCCCGCCTCCAACCCGCTGGCGGCCGCGGCGGACTCCGCGCTCTGCGTCGAGGCGAGAAGCACCGCGACCGTGCAGGAGGCCCACCTCGTCGCGCTGCACCTGATGTGCGCGGCGTTCGACACGGCGCTGGCCGGGCGCCGGTTGTCGGCATGAGCGGGCCGCTCGTCGTCGTCGGGGACGCGCTCCTCGACCGGGACCTCGACGGGACTGCGACCCGGCTCGCGCCGGACGCGCCCGTGCCGGTCGTGGATCTCACCGGCGAACGGGCCCGTCCCGGCGGCGCGGCACTCGCCGCGTGCCTGGCCGCCGAGCGCACGTCCCGCGAGGTCGTGCTGGTGACCGCGATCGGCTCGGGCCCGGACGCCGACACGCTGCGCGGCCTGCTGGCCGGTCGGGTGCGGCTGGTCGAGCTGCCGCTGCGCGGCAGCCTGCCGGTCAAGACCCGGGTCCGCGCCGGCGGGCGTCCGCTGCTGCGGCTCGACCGAGGTGACGGCGTGCCGCTCCCCGGTCCGGACGCCGGAGTCGGCGACGTTCTGGCGCACGCCGCCGCGGTGCTCGTCGCCGACTACGGGCGCGGCCTGGCCGACGTCGTCCGCCCGGAGCTGGCCGCTGCGGCCCGTCGGGTACCGCTGCTCTGGGACCCGCACCCGCGCGGCGACGTACCGGTGCCGGGCGCCCGGCTGGTCACGCCGAACGCGTCCGAGGCGGACGGTTCCAGCGCGGCCGAGCTGGCGGCCTCCTGGAACGCGTCGTCGGTGGCGGTGACGCTGGGGTCGCGCGGGGCAATGCTCAGCCGCGGCACGGCGTCGCCGATGCTGGTCCCGACGCCGTTCGTCGCGACCGGTGACCCCTGCGGCGCCGGCGACTGCTTCTCCGCGACCGCGGCGGTCGCGCTCGCCGACGGAGCGCTGCCCGAGGAGGCGGTGGCCCGCGCGGTCGCCGCCGCCACTGCGTTCGTGGACGCCGGGGGCGCCGCGGCGTGGCCGGGGCCCGGACCCCGCACGCCGGCTACGGACTCGCTCGCCGAGGCGAAGGCGCTGGTGCGGGCCGTGCACGCCCGCGGTGGAACCGTGGTGGCCACCGGCGGGTGCTTCGATCTGCTGCACGCCGGCCACGTCGGGCTGCTGGAGGCGGCCCGCCGCACCGGCGACTGCCTGATCGTGTGCCTCAACTCCGACGCGTCGGTGGCCCGGCTGAAGGGCCCCGGCCGGCCGCTGAACACCGCCGCGGACCGTGCCCGGGTGCTGGCCGGGCTGGCCTGCGTCGACGCGGTCGTCGTGTTCGACGAGGACACTCCGGAGCAGGTGCTGACCGAACTCCGGCCGGACCGCTGGGTCAAGGGTGGCGACTACACGGTGGAGGCGCTGCCCGAGGCTGCGGTGGTGCGCTCGTGGGGCGGTGAGGCCGTGGTCCTGCCCTATCTGGACGGGCACTCGACGACGAGCCTGGTGCAGCGCGCTGCCGTGGGAGCGTCGCGATGAGCAGCGTCCTGGTGCTGCGGGCGCTCGGACTCGGTGATCTGCTCACCGTGGTTCCGGCGCTGCGGGCGCTCCGGCGACACTTCCCGTCGCACGAGATCGTGCTGGCGGCACCGTCGCGGCTCGCCGAGGCCGCTGCGGCTACCGGCGTGGTCGACCGGCTGCTGCCGACGACCGCGCCCGGCCGGGAGGTGCCGACGACGCTGGATTGGTCCGGGCCGCCCCCGGACGTCGCGGTGGACCTGCACGGCAACGGTCTGCTCAGCCATCGGGTGCTCGCCGCGCTGCGGCCGGGTCGCCTGCTCGGGTGGGCCCACCCGGACCTGCCGTCCCACGAGGGGCCGGTGTGGAGCGCGGACGACCACGAGCGGGTGCGGTGGTGCCGTCTGCTGCGGTGGTACGGGATCTCCGCCGAGCCGGACGACGTCCGGCTCGACGTGAGCGCGCTACCCGGGCCCGGGCCGGTGCTGATCCACCCGGGCGCCGACGCCGGAGCGCGCCGCTGGCCCGCCGAGCGGTTCGCCGCGGTCGCCCGGGCGCTGGTCACGGCCGGGGTACCGGTGATGGTGACCGCCGGGATCGGCGAGCGGGACCTCGCGGAACAGGTGGCGGACGCCGCCGGGCTGCCGCGGGAGGCGGTGGTCGGCGGTGCGGCCGACGTTCCGTTCCGGGAGCTGGCGGTACGCGTGGCCGGGGCCCGCGCCGTCGTCGTCGGCGACACCGGCATCGCGCACCTGGCCAGTGCGGTCGCCGCACCCTCGGTCGTCCTGTTCGGACCGGTGTCGCCCGCGCTGTGGGGACCGCCTGCGCACACCCGGCACCGCGTGCTGTGGCGCGCCGACGACCCCGCGGTACTCCGGCCCGGCGACGCCCACGGCACGTCGCCGGACCCGCGTCTGCTGCGCATCCGGGTCGAGGACGTGCTGGCCGAGCTGGAGACGCTCGGTGTCCCGACCAGTTCACCGCTCCCGGCCAGTTCGCCGCTCCCGGCCAGTTCACCGCTCCCGGCCAGTTCGCCGCTCCCGGCCGGCTCGCCGCTCAGCGGAGCGGTCCGGTGACCGTCTCGCTCGCCCCACTACGGACCGCCACCACCGGGGTGGTCCTGATCACCCGCGACCGGCGCGAGCGGACCCTGGACACGCTCGACCACCTGGCGACGCTGCCGGACCAGCCGCCGATCGTGGTGGTCGACAACGCGTCCACCGACGGCACCGCGGACGCGGTCGCCGCCCGGCACCCTTCCGTCCGGGTCCTGCGGCTGGACACCAATCAGGGGGCCGTGGCCCGAACGCTCGGCGCGCGGCTGCTCGACACGCCCTACCTCGGGTTCAGCGACGACGACTCCTGGTGGAGCCCGGGATCGCTGTCGCGGGCGGCCGGGTTGATGACCCGGTATCCCCGGCTCGGACTGATCGCCGCACGGGCCCTCGTCGGCCCGGAGGAGCGCGAGGATCCGCTGAACGAGGTCCTGGCCACCTCGCCGCTCGGTACCGCCGCCGACCTGCCCGGCCCGTCCGTCCTCGGGTTCCTGGCCTGCGCGAGCATCGTCCGCCGGAGCGCGTTCCTCGAGGTCGGCGGCTTCTCGCCGGTACTGCACTTCGCCGGGGAGGAGACGCTGCTGGCGATCGACCTCTCCGCGGCCGGCTGGGGCGTCGCGTACGTCCCGTCGGTGATCGCCCACCACCACCCGGACACCGGCCCGCGGGTGGGCCGGAACCTCCGGCAGCGCCGCAACGCGCTGCTCACCACCTGGCTGCGCCGTCCGTGGCCGGTCGTCGCCGCCGAGACGGCGAGCCTGGCCGGGCGGGATCCCGAAGCCCGCCGCGCGCTGCTCGCCGCACTGCCCAAACTTCCCGCCGCACTGCGGCACCGCCGACGCCTTCCGGGCCGCGTCGAGCACGATCTGACGCTCCTTTCCTGAGAGGACTTCATGTTCGACGAACGTGTCACCGTCGCGGTGATCACGCACAACCGCCGGGACGAGCTGCTGCACACGCTCGACCAGCTCGCCGCCCTCCCGGAGCGGCCGGCGGTCATCGTGGTGGACAACGCGTCCACCGACGGGACCGCGGAGGCCGTCGCCCAGCGCCACCCGGACGTCCGGCTGCTGCGCCCCGGGCGCAACCTCGGTGCGTGCGGCCGGAACCTCGCCGCACGGGAGGTGACCACCCCGTACCTCGCGTTCTGCGACGACGACACGTGGTGGGAGCCGAAGTCGCTGGCCGGCGCCGCCGACCTGCTCGACGCCCACCCGATGGTCGCCGCGGTGACCGCCCGGATCGTCGTCCACGACCGGGACCATCCCGAGCGCGAGCCGTACGAGGATCCGATCGTCCCGGAGCTGCGTGACTCGCCGGTGCCTTCGCCGGCCTGGCTGCCCGGCCCGGCGCTCGGCTCGTTCTTGGCCGGCGCGACCGTGGTCCGGCTCGAGCCGTTCCGGGACGCCGGTGGCTTCTCGCCGCGGCTGTGGCTCGGCGGCGAGGAGGAGCTGCTCGCGGTCGACCTGGCCGCGGCGGGATGGTGGCTGGTCTACGCGGAGCACCTGACGATCCACCACCGGCCCTCCCCCGCCCGCGATTCGACGCTCCGACGGCGGCACGGCATCCGGAACACACTGTGGTTCACCTGGCTGCGCCGGCCGGTCGGGCGGGCGCTGCGGCGCAGTGCATTCCTCGCGACGACCGTGCCCAGGGACAAGACGTCACTGCTGGCGTTCGCCGAGGCCGCGGCCGGGTTGCCGTGGGTGCTCCGGGAACGGCGGGCCGCGCCGGACTGGGTCGAACGTGGCCTCCGGGCGCTGGAGGCTCCCCAGCGCGAGTCGGGAGCCCGTACCTATGTCGGCTAGCCCTGCGTCGGATCCCGGCTCTCCCTCAGCGCCCAGCGACGGTGCGGTCGGCGAGACGAGGGTTAGCCCTGCGTCGGATCCCGGCTCTCCCTCAGCGCCCAGCGACGGTGCGGTCGGCGAGACGAGGGTTAGCCCTGCGTCGGATCCCGGCTCTCCCTCAGCGCCCAGCGACGGTGCGGTCGGCGAGACGAGGGTTAGCCCTGCGTCGGATCCCGGCTCTCCCTCAGCGCCCAGCGACGGTGCGGTCGGCGAGACGAGGGTTAGCCCTGCGTCGGATCCCGGCTCTCCCTCAGCGCCCAGCGACGGTGCGGTCGGCGAGACGAGGGTTAGCCCTGCGTCGGATCCCGGCTCTCCCTCAGCGCCCAGCGACGGTGCGGTCGGCGAGACGAGGGTTAGCCCTGCGTCGGATCCCGGCTCTCCCTCAGCGCCCAGCGACGGTGCGGTCGGCGAGACGAGGGTTAGCCCTGCGTCGGATCCCGGCTCTCCCTCAGCGCCCAGCGACGGTGCGGTCGGCGAGACGAGGGTTGACCGTCCCATTCTGGTCACCGGGTGGTTCAGCTTCCTGCACGGCGAGGCGACCGCCGGTGACGTGCTCGCGGCCGACGCGGTCACCACGACGCTGGACGCCGCCCGGCTGCCGTACGACGTCGCCTGGTCACCCGGCTTCCGTCCGGACGCCCTGCACCTGGACGCCGTCGACCCGTCCGACTACGCCGCGGTGGTGTTCGCCTGCGGGCCGCTGCACAGCACGCCGCCCGGCCCGGGTATCCCCAGTCCGCTGCTCGACCTGCACGAGCGGTTCGCGGGCACGCGCCGCGTAGCGGTCGGCGTGTCCGTCCCCGACCCGTGCGACCCGGCCGTGACCGGCTTCGACGTCGTCCTCGCGAGGGACGCCGCCGACCAGCAGCCGGCGGCCGACCTGGCGCTCGCCGCCCCGGAGCCGTCCCCGGTGCCGGTGGTGGGCGTGATCCTCACCGACGGCCAGCAGGAGTACGGCGCCCGTCGCCGGCACGGGTCGGTGGCCGATGCGCTCACCGGCTGGCTGCACGGACTCGACGTCGCCCGGCTGCCGCTCGACACCCGGCTGGACACCCGCGACTGGCGGCTGGCGGCCACGCCCGGCCAGCTGCGCTCGGTGCTGACCTGCCTGGACGCGATCGTCACGACCCGGCTGCACGGGCTGGTGCTGGGCCTGCAGGCGGGCGTTCCGGTGCTCGCGGTCGATCCGGTGGCCGGCGGCGCCAAGGTGACCGCCCAGGGCAGGGCCCTCGACTGGCCCGCCGTACTCGCCGCCGACGACCTGGACAACCTCGAAGACCAGTGGCGGTGGTGCCTCTCCCCCGCGGCCAGGGCCCGCGCGGCGACGTACCGGACCGGGCACGCCCCGGACGACCTGACCAAGGGGTTGATCGACGCGCTCCGGGTACCGCTGCAGGTATGACACGAGTTCTCGCGGTCACCGCCGGCTCGCACAGCGTCGGGGTCGCGCTGCTCCGGACGACCGGCGACCCGGACGCGATCGAGGAGCTCGCCGCCCGGACCCTGGACGTCGAGCCGGGATCCTCCGAGGCGGCGGACGCGCTCCGGGACTTCGTCGGAGACCTTCCGGAGCAGCCGGACGCGGTCGGGCACCGACTCGTGCACGGCGGCCGCGTGGTGGCGGTGCCCACCGTCGTCGACGACGCGCTCGCCGACGCACTGGCCGACACGGCCGACCTGGCGCCGCAGCACGTCCCACCCGCGCTCGCGCTGCTGGCTTCGGCGCGGGACGCCCTCCCGGACGTTCCCCACTACGTCTGTCCGGACACCGCCTTCCACGCCGGACTGCCACCGGCCGCGGCGATGCTGCCGCTGCCCGCCGAGTGGCGGGAGCGCTGGCGGCTGCACCGCTACGGGTTCCACGGCCTGTCCTACGCGTGGGCGTCCCGGCGCGCTGCGGTGCTGCTCGGCCGGCCGTCTCCCAACCTCGTGGTCGCCCATCTCGGGGGCGGCGGCTCGGTCTGCGCGATCGCCGGCGGGCGGAGCGTCGACACTACGATGGGGATGACGCCGCTGGACGGGATCCCGATGACCAAGCGCTCCGGGGCGGTGGACCCCGGGCTGTTGCTCTGGCTGCTGGACGGGCGGTTGACGCTCGACGAGCTCTCCGAGGGGTTGCAGCGCCGGTCGGGGCTGCTGGGCATGTCCGGTGGGCTCTCCGACGACACCCGGGAGCTGGTCGCGTCCTCCGAGCCGGCCGCCGCCGCGGCGCTGGACGCGTACGCGCACGCGGTGCGGCGGGCGATCGGGGCGATGGCCGCGTCGCTGCCCCACTTGGACGCGCTGGTGTTCACCGGGGAGATCGGGTGGGACCAGCCCGAGGTGCGCGCGGCGGTCTGCTCGGAGCTCGCGGTGCTGGGCATTCAGCCGGTGAGCGGCGGCAACCGCGAGGACGACGGCGTGATCTCCAGCGCGGGCGTCCCCGTGCTCGTCGTCGAAACGAAGGAGGAGCACCAGATCGCCCGAGAAGTGACCACCGCACTCAGGTAGCGCAACCTCATATGGACGCTACGAGCCGGTCGGTAGCGTCCATATGGCGTGCTTGGGCTTGTTATTACAAGCCACGCCGCGCCCGAGCCCGGCGCCCGCCCACGCGGGTGGACGCCGGGCCTCCGTGCTACGCCGGCGGAACGGCGGACGCCATCACCAGCTCCTGCCGGTCCCAGACCCGGTGCGACCCGACCGCCTGCACGAACGCGGCACCGAAGTCCTTGTCCACCTTGTCCGTGAGCAGCACCCCCGGCCCGGACGCGATGCCCGCACCAGCGAGCACCTTCGCCCCGTCGCCCCACGCGGCGATCGCCTTGTTGTGCCGGTACGCCTCCAGCAGCAAGATGCGCGCCTTGATGTCACCGGCGTCCGGCGTCTCGGCCACACCGGCGGCCACCACGATCGCGTCGAACTCGATCGAGCGGGCGGTGAGGAACGTCCGCTCGACGACCTGCATGTGCTTGCCCTTGCCGAGCATCCCGCCGTGGGGGGCAATCACTCGCAGGATCGCGCCGGCGGCCTCGATCGGTCCGCGCAGCTCGTCGATGCCCGCGAGGTCGGCGCCCGGCCCGGCCACCACGCCGATGATCCGGCCGGTGATCGGCCCCGGCCCCGGCGGGATCTGCGACAGCTTCGGCGACACCGGCCCGTGCGTCACCAGTTCGCTCTTCGGCGCCGGCAGCCCCAGCCCGGCCGCGACCGTCTCGCAGAGCGTCGCGTCGATCTTCGCCAGCACCGTGAGGTACCGCTCCTTGATCGCCTGCTCGTAGCACTTACCCAGCTCGAACGTGAACGCCTCGATGATGTGCGCCTGCTCGATCGGCGTCAGCGAGTGGTAGAACAGCGCCGCCTGGCTGAAGTGATCGTCGAACGAGGCCGGGTTCTCCCGCACCTTCGGGCCGGACACCTGGCGCGGGACCTCGACGTACCCGTCGGTCGTGAAGGGACCGCCGCCGTCGATCGAGTTCGGCAGGTAAGGCGCCTGACCCCGATGGACGGCGGTCTGGTGCATGCCGTCCCGCAGGTTGTCGTTGACCGGGGTGTGCGGCCGGTTGATCGGCAGCTGCGGGAAGTTCGGCCCGCCCAGCCGGGTGAGCTGAGTGTCCAGGTAGGAGAAGAGCCGGGCCTGCAGCAGCGGGTCGTTCGTCACCTGGATGCCCGGCACCAGGTGACCGAGGTGGAACGCGACCTGCTCGGTCTCGGCGAAGAAGTTGGTGGGGTTCCGGTCGAGCGTCAACTTGCCGACCAGCTGTACCGGCGCGAGCTCCTCGGGAACGATCTTCGTCGGGTCCAGCAGGTCGATGCCCTCGAACGTCTCCTCCTCGCTGTCCGGGAACAGCTGCAGGCCCAGCTCGTACTCGAAGAACGCGCCGGCCTCGATCGAGTCGGCCATGTCCCGGCGGTGGAAGTCGGGGTCGACGCCCGCGGCGATCTGGGCTTCCTCCCAGACCAGCGAGTGGATACCGGCGACCGGCTTCCAGTGGAACTTCGCCAGGCAGGTCTCCCCCGCCTCGTTCTCCAGCCGGAACGTGTGGACGCCGAAGCCCTCCATCGTCCGGTAGCTACGCGGGATACCGCGGTCGGACATGTTCCAGAAGACGTGGTGGGTAGCCTCGGTGTGCAGCCCGACGAAGTCCCAGAACGTGTCGTGCGCCGACTGGGCCTGCGGGATCTCGCGGTCCGGGTGCGGCTTACCGGCGTGGATGATGTCCGGGAACTTGATGCCGTCCTGGATGAAGAAGACGGGGATGTTGTTGCCGACGAGGTCGAACGTCCCCTCGTCCGTATAGAACTTGGTGGCGAACCCTCGCGTGTCCCGCACCGTGTCCGCGGACCCGCGGGAGCCCAGCACTGTGGAGAACCGGACGAAGACGTCGGTCTTCTTGCCCTTCTCGGCGAGGAACTTCGCCTTGGTCGCCGAGCCGGCGTTGCCGTACGCGACGAACGTGCCGTGCGCTGCGGCGCCACGCGCGTGCACGACCCGCTCGGGGATGCGCTCGTGGTCGAAGTGGGTGATCTTCTCCCGCAGGTGGAAGTCCTCGAGCAGCGACGGACCGCGCGGTCCTGCCTTGAGCGAGTGGTCGGTGTCGGAGAGCCGTAGCCCCTGCGACGTGGTGAGATGCTCCCCGGCCTGCGCTCGGGGATCGCCGCCGAGCAGGTGCTCCCGCTCGGTCCGGCCGGTGGGGCTCACCGGCTTCGGTGCGGCTTGGTCGGGATTCTGCGTCACGTTGCTGTCTGCCATGAGCACACTCCGGGACATCATCGGACGGAAGCGGATGCATCCGTATGCCACTGGAGGAGCCCTCGAAACCGCTGCGCGCCGATAACTTGAAGAATTCCAGGATGGCCGTCGCGGAGTGTCAACGGCGATCGGCCGGGCACTCCGACCTTCATGGTGAGCATCGGATACTTCCTGTCCTGCGAGGAGTTCGGCCCGAAAGACCTGGTGGAGCAGGCCCGCAAGGCCGAGCAGGCCGGCTTCACGCGGCTCTGGATCTCCGACCACTTCCATCCCTGGAACGGCGAGCAGGGCAACAGCCCGTTCGTCTGGTCGGTGATCGGAGCGCTGTCGGAGGCCGTTTCCCTACCGGTCACGACGGCCGTGACCTGCCCGACCGTGCGCATCCACCCGGCCATCATCGCCCAGGCCGCGGCTACCGCCGCGGTGCAGCTGGAGGGCCGGTTCGTGCTCGGTGTCGGCTCCGGCGAAGCCTTGAACGAACACATCCTGGGCGACGCGTGGCCGCCGGCCGGCGTCCGTCAGGAGATGCTCGAGGAGGCGGTCGCGGTCATCCGTGAGCTGCACACCGGCAAGCTCGTCACGCACCACGGCGAGTACTACGTCGTGGAGAACGCCCGGATCTACACGCTGCCGGAGCAGCCGGTGCCGATCTACGTCTCGGCGTTCGGAGAGAAGGCGGCCCGTCTCGCCGCGGAGATCGGTGACGGGTTCTGCACGACGCAGCCGGACGCTTCTCTCGTCCAGCAGTACCGACGCGCCGGCGGCAAGGGCCCGGCGCAGGGCGGCATGAAGGTCTGTTACGCCCCGGACCGGGCGTCGGCGGTACGGACCGTGCACCGGCTCTGGCCGAACGAGCAGCTGCCCGGGCAGCTGGCGCAGGAACTGGCGACGCCGCTGCTGTTCGAGCAGGCATCCGAGCTCATCACCGAGGAGACCATCGATTCGTCGCCGCTGCCGCTCGGGCCGGATCTCGACCAGCACGCCCAGTCCGTGCAGCAGTACGTGGACGCGGGCTTCGACGAGGTGTACGTGCAGCAGATCGGCGCCGACCAGGACGCGTTCTTCGCGGCTTGGCAGAAGGAGGTCCTCCCCCGCTTCGCCTGAACACCGCCGCTGGGGGCGCGCCACGCGCGGGCGCGTCACACGCGGACATGCGTCGGGCGCGGGCGCGCGTCCGGAGGGGCGCGCGTCCGGAAGGGCGCGCGTCCGGAAGGGCGCGCGTCCGGAGAGTGGATTTCGGGAAGACCACCTCTGACGGCGCTTCGCGAGGTGGTCTTTCGGGAACAGCACCTCTCGCCGCGCCCGGAGAGGTGGTCTCTCGGGAAGACCACCTCTCGGCGCGCTCGGGGAGGTGCATTTTCGGGAAGACCACCTCGCGCGGCGCGAGTTACCGGCGGGTGCCCGCTTCGCCGCCGGAGAAGCGGGCGTAGGTGGTCATCACCTTGCGGAGCCCGCGCCGGGCGTAGAAGCGCTCGGCGCCGTCGTTGCCCGCCAGCACCTCCAGCATCAGGTCGTGAACGCCGCGGACGTCCAGCTCCGCGTCGACCCGGTCGAGCAGGAGCGTGCCGAGCCCGCGGCCGCGCCACTCCGGCGCCACCGAGAGCGTCTGCAACTCGGCGATCAGGTCACCGGTGATCCAGGTGTCCTCCGGCCCCTCGATGATCTCGACCAGCGCGTACCCGACCGGGGTCGCGCCGTCGTAGGCGACCAGCACGAACGCCTGCGGGTGAGCCAGCCAGTGGTGGTACTGCGCCCGGCGGATCCGCCAGGAGGTGGCCGGCGGGTGGTAGGCGAAACCGGGCAAACCCTCCTGATGGTGCGCGTGCAGGGCTAACCAGAGTTCTTTGAGCTCGTCGACGAGCTCGATCCGCCCGATCGTGATCGTCGGTTCCACCGTGTGCATCCGCCCAGCCTGCCTCGGCTTTTCGGCACCGACCAGGTATTTAACGGTCACGCGCGAAGTACGTGCCCGGCGGCGCACCAACGGTCCGGTGGAACGCCGCCACGAACGCGCTGGCCGTTCCGTAGCCGGCGCGCCGGGCCGCCGCCGCGACCGGTTGACCGGCGGCAAGCACCGGCATGGCGGCCCGCAGTCGCGCGTGCGTACGCCAGCGGCCGAACGAGAGCCCGGTCTCGGCCAGGAACACCCGGCGTAACGTGCGGGCGCTGGCACCGGTCAGCGCGCCCCACTGGGCCAGTGTGCGGCCGTCCGCCGGATCGTCGATCAGCGCGGCGGCGACCTGGCCGGCGCGGGCGTCCCGCGGCATCGGCAGCGGGATCGCCACCGTGGAGAGCGGCCGGAGCAGGTCGAACACGACGGCCTCGGCCCGGATTCGCTGTTCGGTCGGGAGCGCGGCATCGGCGAGGTGGTCGATCAGCGCGGCGAGCAGCGGCGTCACCGCGACCACGGTCGGCTCGGCCCAAGCCGAGATCGCCGCCGGGCACCGCTCCGGCAGGAAGTACGGGCTCCGGTTCCAGGACGGGTCCACCGCACCGGTCGCGTGGACCACCCCGGCCGGAACCCACAGCGCCAGTGTCCGGGGCAGGAACCAGGTCTCGTCGCCGACCCGGACGCTGCCCACGCCGCGCCGGGACCACACCAGCTGGTGCGCCGAGTGCCGGTGCGGCGGGAACCACTCGCCGCCGGTGAGCGCGAAGTCGCCGACCACGACCGCCCCGGGCACGCCGTCGTAAGGGGCGTCCCACATGGGTGCGTGGCCGTTACGCGACATGGCTTGGCAAGCTAGCGCATCGCGGCCGCGCGTGCTCCGCGCCTAACGTCCCGCTCATGCCGATGAACTGGATACACCGCAAGCTCTGCAGCTCCGATCGGTGGGCCGCGACGGTCGAGGGCACGCTGCTGCCGTGGGCCCTGTCCGGGGTCGAACTCGGCGACGAGGTGCTGGAGATCGGTCCCGGCTTCGGCGCCACGACGACGGTTCTCGCCCGGGACGTGCCACGCTTGACCGCCGTCGAGATCGACCCGGCGTCCGCCGAATCGCTGCGGCGCACGCTCGCCGACCGCGCGACGATCGTGAACGGGGACGCGACCGACCTGCCGTTCCCGGACGAGTCCTTCGACGCGGTCGTGTGTTTCACGATGCTGCACCACGTGCCGTCGCCGTCCGCTCAGGACACCCTGTTCGCGCAGGCCTGCCGAGTGCTCCGCCCCGGCGGCACGTTCGCGGGATCGGACAGCCGGTACAGCCGGGCCTTCCGCCTCCTGCACCTGCGCGACACGATGGTCGTCGTCGATCCGGACGGGCTGCCCGAACGGCTCCGGGCGGCCGGGCTCACCGATCCTCAGGTGACGACGGGGCGCGGGAGTTTCCGTTTCCGGGCCAGTAAGCCAGGCACCGTCCGTAAAAGTTAACGGCGAGTCTCGACAGCCCCGGGTGCCACAGGTCACGATGCCTGGGCCAGGTAACCAAGGTCGGCGCCGACCCGGGCGCGGGCCTCGGACTCCTCCGAGCGCGTGAGGTGTTGCCCGTGTACCCAGGAGCCTACGTCGCCTCCACCCCTGACAAGCCCGCCGTTGTCATGGAAGACGACAGCGAGATCCTCACCTATGCCCAGCTGGAAGAACGGTCGACCCGGCTCGCGAACGCATTCGCGGCGGCCGGATTACGGCCGGGCGACGTGGTCGCGCTGCTCTGCGAGAACAGCCCGCGCGTGTTCGAGGTGTACTGGGCCTGCCTGCGGTCCGGGTTGTACCTCACCGCGGTCAACTGGCACCTCGCCAAGCCCGAGGTCGCCTACATCCTGCGGAACAGCGACGCCGCCGCGCTCGTCGTCTCCGCAAGTCTGCGCCCCCTCGTCGAGGACGACTTCCCGGCCCTGCACACGCGCGTCCTGATCGGCAACGGGACACACCCGGAGTACCACGACTACGAGGAGTTCCTGGCGAGCGCGTCGCCCGAGCCGCCGGCCCACCAGCCGCGGGGCGGCGACATGCTCTACTCGTCGGGCACCACCGGACGCCCGAAGGGCATCAAGCCGGTCCTACCGGACCGCCAGGTGCACGAGCCGGGCGACCCCTATGTCGGAGTGTTCGCACCGATCTACGGAATGGACCAGAACACGGTCTACCTCTCCCCCGCGCCGCTCTACCACGCCGCGCCGCTGCGTTTCGGGATGGTGGTCACCAGCATCGGCGGCACGGTGGTCGTGATGCCGAGCTTCGACGCCGAGCGCGCCGTGCGGGCGATCGCCCGGTTCCGGGTGACGCACAGCCAGTGGGTGCCGACCCACTTCGTCCGGATGCTGCGGCTGCCGGTGTCGGTGCGCGGTGGCTTCGACCTGAGCTCGCACCGGGTCGCGATCCACGCCGCCGCGCCCTGCCCGGTCGAGGTGAAGCGGCAGATGATCGAGTGGTGGGGGCCGATCCTGGAGGAGTACTACGCGTCCACCGAAGGGGCCGGCGGCACGTTCATCGGCTCCGAGGATTGGCTCAAGCACCCGGGCTCGGTCGGCAAGCCGATGATCGGGATACCGCGCATCTGCGACGACAAGGGCAACGAGCTGCCGGTCGGCGAGACCGGGCTGATCTATTTCGAGCGCGACGACCTGCCGTTCACGTACCACAACGACCCGGAGAAGACCCGAAGCGCGCAGCACCCGGACCACCCCACCTGGACCACGGTCGGCGACGTCGGGCGGCTGGACGAGGAGGGGTACCTGTACCTGAGCGACCGGAAGGCGTTCACGATCATCTCCGGCGGCGTGAACATCTACCCACAGGAGATCGAGGACGCGCTGCTGCAGCACCCGGCGGTGCTCGACGTCGCGGTGATCGGCGTCCCCGACCCGGAGTTCGGTGAGACGGTGCTCGCGGTCGTCCAGCTGGTCTCCTCCGCCGAGCCGTCGGACGAGACCCGCGCGTCGCTCGGGGAGTTCGCCCGGGCACGGCTGGCCGGCTTCAAGGTGCCGCGCCGGATCGAGTTCACCGACGCCCTCCCCCGCACCCCCACCGGGAAGCTAGTCAAGGGCAAACTCCGCGACGAGTACAGCGGAACGCCCGCCTGATCCCGGCTCAGAAGATCGACCCGTTATCGACGTATCGCCGGCTGGCGATACGTCGATACGGGTCAGTTTTCTCGGAGGGTCAGACGGTGAGGTTCACGCTCGCTTCGCCGGTTTGGACGACGAACGTGAGGCTCTCCTGGAGGTACAGCTCGATCGACGTGGCGTCGTGGGAGAGGTAGCCGATCGAGACGTCCTGGCCCAGGTAGAGC
Source organism: Cryptosporangium minutisporangium (assembly GCF_039536245.1). Lineage (NCBI taxonomy): Bacteria > Bacillati > Actinomycetota > Actinomycetes > Cryptosporangiales > Cryptosporangiaceae > Cryptosporangium > Cryptosporangium minutisporangium. The sequence goes on from NZ_BAAAYN010000061.1 coordinate 53,321, forward strand.
TCGTAGTCCCCGCCGCGGGTGGAGAGCACGACGGCACCGTCGATCGCCGGCGCCCAGATGATCTCGCCGTCCCGCAGCACCCGGGCGATGTGCTCGTGGATCGGGTAACCGTGGTCACTGGTCTCCGCGACGGCGGTGTACGCCTCGGCCGACAGCAGCAGGCTGTACGGACCGTCGACACCGGCGAGCCGCAGCGACGTGATCGCCTGCGCCACCGCGTTCGGGTACTCGCGCACGTCGGCGGGGAGCGCGACCGTCGTGTTGGTACTGCCCGGCCGCACGCCGACGATGCCGCCCGCGGCGTACCCGTCGAGGATCGCGCGGTCCTCGGCGAACGCCAGCGCCTTCGCGGCGTCTTTGACCGGCTGCCAGTCCGAGTCCTTCGCCCCGCGCTCGACGTCGTCCACCGCCTGGCGGTCGACGACGAACGGGATGCGGAACTCGAGGACCGGCTGGACGATGCGGCTCCGCGCCCGCACGCCGTCGGCGGGCGGGACCAGCTCGCTCAGGTGCCCGGTGCCGACGGCGGACAGCTCCTCACCGGACGGACCGATCAGGTCGACGACTCGACGTGCGGCGACGTGCCTGCTGAACGTCCGGCGCGCTTCGGTCTCGATGTCGGCCCAGGCGGCGTCGGAGATCGGGGCGAGCTCGCGGTACAGGTTGTTCACGGTGCGGTGCTCCTCTTGAGGCTGCCGATACCCAGCGAGCCGTCGTCGACTGATGCTTGTCGGGCCGGGATCCGCGCAGGCGGACCGGGTGGGTCGTCCAGCCAGTCGGCGCTGGGGACGAAGAACAGGCTGCCGGTGACCGCGGTCGAGAAGTCGAGGATGCGGTCGTAGGTGCCCGGCGGGCGCCCGACGAACATGTTGACCAGCATCTGCTCGGTCACCGACGGGGTCGCGGCGTAGCCGATGAAGTAGGTGCCGAACTCCCCGGACGCCACCGACCCGAACGGCATGTTGTCCCGGACGATCTGCCGCTCGGTGCCGTCCTCGTCGACGATCGTGTTCAGCGCGACGTGCGAGTCGGGCGGCTTCACGTCGTCGGGCAGCTCGAGGTCGTCCAGCTTGGTGCGGCCGATGATTCGCTCCTGCGCCTCCACCGGCAGCCGGTTCCACGCGTCCATGTCGTGCAGGTACTTCTGCACGATCACGTAGCTTCCGCCGACGAAGTCGGGGTCCTCGTCGCCGATCGTGGCCACCTCGATCGCGGACGCGCCGGTCGGGTTCTCGGTGCCGTCGACGAAGCCCATCAGGTCGCGCTGGTCGAAGTACCGGAACCCGACCGTCTCGTCCACGACCTCGGCGGCGTCCCCGAGCCGCTTCACCAGGTGGGTGGCGAGCTCGAAGCAGAGGTCCATCCGCCGGGCGCGGAGATGGAACAGGAGGTCACCCGGGGTCGACGGCGCTTTGTGCGCGGCACCGGCCAGCTCCCGGAACGGGTGCAGCTCGGCCGGGCGCGGACCGCCGAACAGCCGGTCCCAGGCGTCCGACCCGATCCCCACGACGACGCTGAGGTCACCCTCCGGCGCGCGGAACCCCACCGAGCGGCCGATGCCTGCCACGTCCGGGAGCAGGTCCCGGACGACGTCCTCGCCGCCCTCGCGAATCACCACGACGAGGAAGATCGCCGCCTCGGTGAGCGGAGTGAGCACCGGTTGCGGCTCCACCGGCTTGACCATCGCGAACCCGTCTCTTTCGGCAGCTGACGACGTCCATCCTGCCGCTATCGAAATCAAACGCATCCGTCGGATGACTGTCTTTCCCATCACGCGGTAAGCAGACTCGAAGGATGACGGTGACCTCGGCACTGGTGTCGTTCGCGGCCGTGGCCGCGCTGCTGACGATCGTTCCCGGGCTGGACACCGCGTTCGTGCTGCGGACCGCGATGGTGGGCGGGCGCCGTCCGGCGTTCGCCGCAGCGGTTGGGATCGGCACCGGCTCGCTGGCCTGGGGAGCTGCGGCCGCGGTCGGCGTCTCCGCCCTGCTCACGGCGTCGACCGTGGCATACACCGCACTCCGCATCGCCGGTGCCGGTTACCTGGTCTGGCTCGGCGTCCAGCTGATCCGGGAGACGCTGGGCCGCCGCGCCACGGCCGCGGCGCGCCCCGAGACGACGGGCGCGAGCAGCGCATGGCGGGCGTGGCGGCGAGGCGTGCTGACGAACCTGCTCAACCCGAAGGTCGGCGCGTTCTACGTCGCGGTGATCCCGCAGTTCCTCCCCGAGCAGGCGCCGCACCTGCTGATGGGGTTGGCACTGGCGCTCGTCCACAACGCCGAGGGAATGCTCTGGTTCACCGGGTTGATCCTCGCCGCCCACTCGGTCCGCGGATGGCTGCGCCGGCCGACGGTCCAGCGTGCGATCGACCGAGTCACCGGCACCGCGCTGATCGGCTTCGGTCTGAAACTCGCCGCCTCACCCCGGTAGCTCTCCCATCGGTCACCGTTCGAAGAATTCACCGGAGGAGCTCGAGGCCGCCGACGAGCTTGTCGACCTGGTTGCGGGGGCCGACGAGACCAACCGCGTAGTACGTCATCTCCTCGTGCGGCGTCGCGGCCATCGCCGCCTGGTACTCGGTGTACGCCGTCGCGCGCTGGGCGATCTGCGGCATGTCGACGACGAGCACCGTGGGGCGCGTCACCGCCTTGGTCCGGATCCGGTGCAGCGTGGCCGCGTCTGCGCCGAGGATCGAGCATCCGGTGTACGGCAGCGGCTGGTGCTCCACCCCTGACCCGTCGACCGTCACCGGGCCGAGCAGTTCCGGCCGCTGTCCACCGACCGTCGCCGACAGGCACGCCGCCGCATTCACCTGCAGCCCGATCGGCAAGTCCTGGTCGACCACCACGACCCACTTCGTCCGCTGCTGCCGGGTGGTCAGCGCGAGCCGCTCGTCGTCCGGCGTCGCCACGATGCTCATCGAACACTCCTCCACGTGGTGCTTCGTTCCGAGCCGGAACAGTAGGCTCGAGTTGCGCACTACGCGGCTCGCCGCGAACGATGTTCGACGAATCGGAGAAACACCAGTGCTTGATGCGATCGACCGCGCTCTTCTGCGAGAGCTGGAAAACGATGCGCGGAAGACCAACCGGGAGCTGGCCGCCGCGGTCGGCGTCGTGCCGTCCACGTCGCTGCTACGCGTCCGGGCGCTCCGTGACCGCGGGGTCATCGCCGGTTACCGCGCCGAGGTCGATCTGGCCGCCGTCGGACGCCCGGTCCAGGCACTGATCTCGGTCCGGATCCGGCCGCCGTCCCGGCCGGTGATCAGCGCCTTCCGCGAGTGGGCGGCCGCGTTGCCCGAGACGATCGGGCTATTCGTGACCGCGGGCGGCTGGGACTTCCTGATCCACGTGGCGGTCCCCGACAACGACGGGCTGTACGCGTTCGTCATCGACCGGCTCACCGAGCGCCGCGAGGTCGCCGACGTCAACACCAGCGTGATCTACGAGCACGTGCGGTCCGCGCACGTGGTCTGACGCGGCCAGCGTGCCCCCTAGCTGCTCACCGGTCGTGCGCCGCTCGAACCTCGCAGCCTGACCTCCATTTACGGCCTGTGGACAGCCGTTTCGTGTCGGTGGCGCCGTTTATCATTAGGACATGCGTTCGATAGTCGAAGTGGCCGCAGGAGTGCGGGAGCTCGCCGAGGAGAATCTCAGCGGGCTCTCCGACGCGGCGCTACTCGACCGAGCGCGCGCCTTGCACGAGCTGCGGTGCGTGCTGGACGCCGCGACGGCGGCCACCACCGGCGCGATTCACCGGCGGGGTGCGGTCTCCGCTGACGGAGCGGTGTCGACGAAGGCCTGGCTCCAGGGTCGGCTGCGATGCGCGCCCGGTGAGGCGAACACGATGGTGGATACCGCCGCCGGCTTGCCGGGTCTGCCACGCTTCGCCGCCGCGCTCCATGCGGGGAAGGTCACGCTGGCGCATGCGTCGGTCGCGGCGTGGCTGGCCCGCAAGGTCGGCGCCGTCGCGCCTGAGCTCGTGGAGCGAGCCGAGGAGATGTTGTTCCCGCACGCTCAGCAACTCAACGCCGCGCAGCTGCGGCAGGCTGCCAAGCGCATCGCCGCGCACCTCATTCCCGAGCGGGACGATCCGCCGGAGCCGGAGCGCACCCTGTTCCTCGCCCAGACCCTCGGCGACATCTGGGACCTCAAAGGCTCCCTGTCTCCCGAGTTCGGCGCGATGCTGCAGACCTTCTTCGCCAGCCAGCCCAAGCCCGACCCCGACGACACCCGGTCGGCCGCCGAAGGCCGCCATGACGCTCTGGCCGCACTGGTCCGGCGGATCCTGGACAGCGGCGAGCTACCGGCGAACGGCGGCGAACAGCCCCACTTGGCCGTGCTGGTCCACGCCGGCGATCTCCGCACCACCGCGACCGGCCGACACGTCCTGATCGACAGCCCCTTCACCGACGACGCTGCCGACGGCAGGGGTGAGGGCGACGACTACCGGGGCGACGACTACCGAGGCGACGACTACCGGGGCGACGACTACCGGGGCGACGACTACCGGGGCGACGAGGACTGGGACTGGGACTGGGACTGGGACTGGGACTGGGACTGGGACACCGTCGCGGACTGGCTGTCCGACCCGCACCCGGTAGCAGTCGCCGCCCCAACCGGCGCCCTTTCCGACGCGAGCACTGTCGGTGTCGGGCCCATCCCTGGCACTCGATGGGTGCCTTCACCGGGAGAGGGCGGACGCACCGACTTCGGCGACCACCTCCCCCTCGCCGCCATCCAACGCCTCGCCTGCGACGCCGCGAT
>NZ_BAAAYN010000062.1 GCF_039536245.1 Cryptosporangium minutisporangium
CGCCGAAAACTCACTACTCACCGGGCCTCTCGATCCGGACTCCTCTGCGCCACCCGCCCCGTCGGCCAACCCGCCAGCGCCCACCGTCTCTCCCCCACCACCCGCAATGGCGCCGCCGTCCGCGACCGGTCCGTCCGGTGCTGCACCGTCATCCGGCTCGTCCGGCTCCTCCGGGTCGTCCGGCCCGTCGTCGGGGGGGTCCCAGACGTCCTCCGGCGGTGGCCGCACCGGAGACGGTGGCCCGTCTGCGTCTACCGGGTCCTCTGGATCCTCTGGATCCTCCGGGTCCTCCGGGTCCTCCGGGTCCTCTGGATCCTCCGAGCCCTCCGGATCCTCTGGATCCTCCGAGCCCTCCGGGACCAGCGAGCCGGCCGGGTCCTCCGAGCCGGCCGGGTCCTCCGAGCCGGCCGGGTCGTCAGCATCGTCCGAGCCGGCGGGCGGATCCGGATCGCCGGAGACAACCGAGTCGGCCGACACCTCGAGCACGGCGCCCGGCGGGTCGGAGCCCGCCGCCGGTGATGGGGGTGGGCCCGGGCCGGCCGACGCCTCGACGACCGCGGACACCAGTTCCGCCGGCCCCGCCGCGGATCAGACCGCAGCCTCGCAGGTTCCGACCGACGTCGCTCCCGCGGACACGGCCGACACGGCCCCGGCCGACACCGCGCCCGCTGACTTCTCACCGGCCGACACCACCGCCTCGGACCCCGTCGCTGCAGACACGGCGAACGCCGACACCTCCAGCGGAACAGCCGACACGGTGGACACCGCGAACACGGTGGACACCGCAGCCACCGGCGGATCGGACACGAGCGCATCGACCGCGGGCGCTGAGACGAGTCCGGTCGCGGACCCCACCACCGACAGTGCGGCCGACACGGGAGCTGCGGACATGGCCCCGGCCGAGACGGCCCCGGCCGAGACCGTGCTGGCCGAGACCGTGCTGGCCGAGACCGTGCTGGCCGAGACCGTGCTGGCCGAGACCGTGCTGGCCGAGACCGTGCTGGCCGAGACGGAGCCCGCCGAGACGGATCGCGCGGGCGAAACGCAGGCCGACACCGCGTCCGTCACCACGGCCACTGCGGACAGTGCCGCCACGGACACCGCGCCGGCCGGTACGGCGCATGCCGAGGGCGGTACGACACCCGCCGACAGCGGCACCGCGCCTGCCGAGAGCGCCACCGCGCCCGCCGGAGCGGACACGAGCGACTCCGCGACGACCGGCTCGGCGGAGCGCGCGCAGACCGAGGGCGTCGCACTCGTCGGTGAGGGCAGCCCGTCCGACGCCGGACGAGGCGCCTCCGCACCGGCCGGGCTACCGACCGCCGACGCTGCGTCGAGCCTCCCCACCGGCGAGGGCAGGCCGCACAGCCTCGCGCAGGGCGAGGCCGCCGGTGCGGCGGTCGCGGACGGGCGAGGCGCGGCGGCGGACGCGACCGCGCGCCAGGACTCCACCTCCGACCAGACCTCCACGCGGGACGAGCGTCGGGTCCGCCCGCCGGTGACCGGCCCCGAGGTATCCGATATCCAACTGCCGGCGACGACTCCGTCGCAGACCGCCCCGGCGGAACCCCAGCCGCTCACCGCAGCCGCGCTCGACGAGGTCCTCCACGGCCAGGCCCGCACCGCGGAGCAGATCAGGCTGCGCGAGCTGCTCCTCGCGCTCTCCCCGGACGGGCAGGAGCCGGATCTGGCGGCGCTCCGGGCCGCGGTCGACGAGCACCATCGCACCGCGCTCGCCGTGCTGCTCGCGGCCGGGGCGGCTGCCGCCGGTGCCGCGCGGGTAGCTTCTCGCCCGACCTCCGCCCCCGCCGATGGTCCCGCGACCGGCAACCCGCGCGTCCTGGTCGGCGCGGTCCACGGCGTCGCCGGCCCGCCGGCCAGCAGTGCAACGGGCCCCGGTGGGCCGGGCGGACCCGACGGCCCGTCCACCCCGGACGGCTCGGGCACGGACGGCTCGGGCACGGACGGCTCGGGCACGGACGGCTCGGGCACGGACGGCTCGGGCACGGACGGCACCGACGGGACGACCGACCCGGCCGGAACGCTCGGCGACCTCACCGACCCCGCCACGCGCGACGCCCTCCAGCGCGAATCAGACCGCTACTTCGCCGAGCTCGAGGCCCGGCGTCAACGCCTCCAGGACTGGTTCGACCAGGTCCGCGCCCGCGAGCAGGAGATCGCCGCGATCTTCGCGGCGATCCAGCCCGCCGCCCGGCAGGCCAACGACCTGGACGCCCAGCTCCCCGGCCTACGCAGCTCCGCCGCCGAGACCGCGGCCGCCGCTCCGTCCGCCGCCGACGCCGACCGAGCCGCGATCGCCGCCGCCGAGGAGGCCGCCCAGCGGGCCGTCGACCTGAACACCGACGCGAGGCGCCTCGCTGATGCGGCCGCGGCCGATCGGAGCCGCCTCCGGTTGATCAACGCGCACCGGAACGCGGTCGCGAGCCGGACCGCCCGTAACGAGGCCACCGCCCAGGAGGCCTACGCAGCCACGCTGGCCCAGCGCGCCGACGAGGCGCTCCGCGCGGCGTCCTCGGCGGCGTCCGCCGCAACCGAGGCGGCTCGCCGGGTATCCGACGCCGAGCGGTCCTACCAGCGGCTCACCGACTTCACGTCCGCTGAAGCCGATCGCGCGGACGCGCTGCGGGACGCGCTTCGCCCGGAGGTCGACCGGCTCAGCCGGGCGGTCTCCCCCGACTACTACGCCGATCCCGACCTCACCGACGCCCCGACCAACTGGCGCGACCAGAACGTCGACGAGGCGACACCGGACCGTCCGACCGCCCGTCCGATGACCGAGGACGACCCGCTGGTCAGCGAGCTCCCGAGCGGCATCGACCGGCCACCGGCCGACACGCTCCGGTCCGATCACACCACCGACGGCTTCCTGACGCCGCTCCTGACCCACCAGCGGCTCCTCGAAGCCACGCTGCTGGCGGAGTTCGGCCGCCTGCCGGTGCGGCCACGGGTCGACGTCGGCACGTGGTTCTCGCGGATCAACGCGTTCGGGCACGACCACGACCCGGCGCGACGGGTCAACTGCTCGGACGCCCGGCGCGCGTTCATCGACACTTACTACGGGCGCCCCCGGGTCGCCGCACCGACGGTCCGGAGCGCGTACGAGGACCGGAACACCGATCACGTTCTGCACCCCGGCGGCGAGCGAGGCGTCGACGAGGCGTGGACCGGCGGACGGTTCCAGCAGGTACTCGGTTTCCAGTTCGACAACGCCTCCAACTCGTCGGCGGCCGACCAGGCGCTCCGGGAGGGCGCCGACCGGATCGCCGCAGCCCTGCTCCAGGCCGGGGACGGCTCGGTCGCGATGATCACCACCGCGTGGCGGCAGGGCAGCGGCCACGCCTGGGCGGCGGTCAACCACGGAGGGACGATCTACTGGGTCGACCCGCAGAACGGCGAGCGCACGACCGAGTTCCCGTTCCAGTCGGACCGCGTCCTGTTCATGGACATGCTCGTGCTCGACCCGGACGGCCGCCCGTACGCCGTCGACGGCCTGCCCGTCTCCTACTTCAGCGACGAGAACCTGCCGCTCCCCGCGGAGTACGCGGCCGCGGCGGCCTCCGCGCCGCCGGCGTCCGTGCCGCCGACGCCGGGCAGCGTCTCCCGCACCGCTGGCACGTCGGGCGTGGTCGACTCCACAGCCCCGGCAGACCCCGCCGACACCAGCGGGCCCGCCGCTCACGCTGACGACCCGTCGCAGCCTGGCGCGCCTTCGGGTCCCGACCCGTCCGCGGATCCGAACGCCGCGCCGTCCGCGACCGCGCCCGACCCCGCCGCGCCCGATCCTGCCGCCGCGCCCGACACCACGGCCGCGCCCGATCCCGCCGCCGCGCTGACCGACCCGGCCGCGCTCGCGGAGCTGCAGCGCGAATCCGACCAATACTTCGCCCACCTCGCCGACCGGCACCAGCGCCTCCAAGCCTGGTTCGACCAGCTGAACCCCACGGTCCAGCAGATTCAGCACCTCCAGGACCTCGCCGACCGGCACGCCGCCGACGCGCAGCAGCAGGCCCAGCGGATTCCCCAGCTCGCGGCCGCCAGTAGCAACGCGGCCGGGCACGCCGCCTACAGGGCCCGGATCGCGCAGCGCCACCTGCAGGCCGCCGCCGAGGGCAGAGCGGTGGCCGCCGCGCTTGCCCAGGACGCCGAGCGGCTCGCCACCGAAGCGGCGCAGGCCCGGGCGTCGATGCGGCCGGTCCGGGCTCACCGGCTCACCGTCCGGAGTCGTCAGGCCAGCGACGCCTCGGTCGCCCGCTACGCGCACGCCGCACGCGTCGCCATGATGGCCGACCAGGCCGTGCGGGCCGCGCAGGCCGCGGCGGCGGCCGCGAACCAGGCCGCGGCCGACCTGAACGCCGCTCAGGCGCTCCAGCAGGACCACCAGACGCGCAGCGCGAACGCGCGCCTGCAGGCCGATGCGCTGCGCCCGGTGATCGACCAGCAGGACCGGGCGCTGAACCCCGCCACCTACAGCGCCCCCGACCTCGCTGGCGTACCCACCAACTGGCAGGACCAGAACACCGACTGGTCCGATCCGAACAGCGCGACCGCTCGTCCGATGACCGCGAGCGACCCGCTGGTCACCGACGCCCAGGTGCCGGGCATGGCGGGGCGTCAGCCCGCGGACGTCTTCCGGCCGCAGGACCCGGCCGGCGGCTTCCGCGTGCCGCTGCTGAGCCACCAGCGTCAGCTGGAGGCCGCGCTGCTCGCCAGCTTCGGCGGATTCCCCGTCCACCCCCGCGTCGACGTCGGAGACTGGGTCGGCCGGATCAACGCGCTCGGCTTCAACGTCGACCCGGCCCGACGGATCAACTGCACCGACACCCGGCGGTCGTTCGTCGACACCTGGTTCGGGCGGCCGCGGGTCGCCGCGCCCGTGGTCCGCAGCGGATACGAGGACCGCAACGCGCTGCAGATCGACCACCCCGGCGGTTTCCGGGGCACCGACGAGGACTGGACCGGCGGCCGGTTCCAGCAGTTCGTCCCGTTCCTGCACAACGCACCGGCCGGCTCTCCGGCGGCCCAACAAGCGCTGCAGGACGGCTTCGCTCAGCTGACCGCCGCGCTACTCGCCGCCGGCGACGGGTCGGTCGCGATGATCACGACCGAGTGGCGCGACGGCGGTGGCCACGCGTGGAACGCGGTGAACCAGGGCGGCCAGATCTTCTTCGTCGATCCCCAGCCCGGTACCGTCTCCCGCACCCCGCCCTACCTGGACAGCATCCTGTTCATGGACGCGATCGTCCTCGGCCCGGACGGTGTTCCGGTGCCGACGGTCGGGCAGCCGATCTCGATCTACAGTGAGCGCACGCCGACGCCGGACTACGTCGCGGCCACGGTGAACGCCCCGGCGCCGTCCCAGCCGCCGCCGGCGAAGCCCGCGGCTCCGACGACGGGGCCGGACGCCACGAACGGTGACCCCACGGCCGCCGAACCCCCCACGACCGGCGACGCGACCAACCACGCCGACGCGACCAACCACGCCGACGCGACCGACCACGCCGACGCGACCGACCCCAACGGCCCGATCGACCCCGCCGACGCGACCGACCCGGCTGCCTCCGCCGACGCGACCGATCCGGCCGTCTCCGCCGAAGCGCTGACCGACCCGGCCGTCCAGGACGAGCTGCAGCGCGAGTCCGACCGCTACTTCGCGCACCTCGCCGACCGTCACCAGCGTCTCCAAGCCTGGTTCGACCAGTTCGCGCCGACGGTCGCGGAGATCACCCGCCTCGAGCAGCTCGCCGTCCAGCACGCCGCCGAGGTGAGGCGCCTGGTCTGGGAGAGTTCGGAGCTCCGGGCCGCCAGCGCCGCGGCGACCGAACACGCCGCGCACATGGCCCAGGTCGCCGCCGACCACCGGCACGCCGCCGACGAGGCCCGAACGGTGGGCGACGCGCTGGCCCGGGAGGCCGAGCGGCTCGCCGACGAGGCCGCCGAAGCCAGGGCGGCGAATCGACCCGGCCGCGCCCACCTGCTCGCCGCGCGCAGCCATCGGGCTCGGAGCAACGCGGTGGCCCACCACGCGCAGGCGGCCCGCCTCACCGAGCTCGCCGAGCAGGTGGTCCGGGAGGCGCGGGCCGCCGCGGACGAGGCCGCCGCCGAGCTGGACGCCGCCCGGGCGGCTCTGCAGGACCACCGGGTCGGCCGAGTGGACATGCTCCAGCAGGCGGACGAGTTGCGCGCCGAGCTCGACCAGCAGAACCGCGCGTTGGACCCCGCCACCTACACCGCGCCCGACCTCGCCGACGTCCCCACGAACTGGCTGGACCAGAACACCGACTGGTCCGATCCGGACAGCGCGACCGCTCGTCCGATGGCCGCCAACGACCCGCTGGTCACCGGAGCGCGGGTCCCCGGCATGGCCGGACGCCCGTCCGCCGACACGATTCGCAGCACCGATCCGGTCGCTGGCGTCCGCACACCGCTCCTGACCCACCAGCGCCAGCTGGAAGCCGCGTTGCTCGCCGCGTTCGGCGAGATCCCGATCCACCCCCGCGTCGACGTCGGGAACTGGGTCCACCGGCTCAACGCGTTCGGCTACGACCTCGACCCGGCCCGGCGGATCAACTGCGCCGACGCCCACCGGTCGTTCATCGACACCTGGTACGGGCGGCCGCGGGTGGCGGCGCCGGTGTTCCGCAGCGGCTACGAGCGCCGCGACGCGCTCAGGGTCGACCACCCCGGTGACGCCAACGCCACGGACGAGGACTGGACCGGTGGCCGGTTCCAGGAGTTCGTCCCGTTCCTCCACGACACACCGGCCGGCTCCCCGGCGGCCCGGCAAGCGGTGCAGGACGGCGCCGCTCAGCTCACCGCAGCGCTACTCGCCGCCGGCAACGGGTCGGCCGCGATGATCTCCGCCCGGTGGCGCGACGGCAGTGCCCACGCGTACAACGCCGTGAACCAGGACGGCGAGATCGTCTTCGTCGATCCCCAGAGCGGAAAGATCTCCCGGGACCTGCCGTTCCCCGACAGCGTTGTGTACCTGGAAGCGATCGTGCTCGACCCGGACGGCGCGCCCGCGCCGGTGGCCGGGCAGCCGATCTCGTACTTCAGCCGACGCGAGCCGACGCCGGAGTACCTGGCCGCCACCGCGAACGCCCCGGCGACGTCCCAGCCGCCGCCGGACGCGAACCTGCCCACGTCCGGCAAACGCGCGGCCGGCGACACCAGCCCCGCCGATGGCAGCGACCCCACCGACGAGCACGTCGGGGACGTGCTCGATCCCGCGAACGTCACCCGCTGGCAGGCGGAGTCCACCGCCTACTTCGAGGACCTCCGTCACCGGATCGACCGGCTGCAGGAGGAGTTCGACCGAATCGAGTCCACCCGCGCGGCGCTGGACGCTCGGCTGGACGACGAGTGGCAGGAGCAGTCGCGCGTCCGCTCGCTGCAGAGGCAGGCCGACGCGGTGGCCGCCCAGGCCGCCGAGGCGGAGGCGGCAGTCCAGGCCGGAGAGGGGTCCGCGGAGGACGCCTACCGGCTCAAGCAGGAGGCGCGCCGGCTCCGGAACGAGATGCTGGCCGCGGCGGTCGCGCAACGGCAGTCCGAGGCGGAGACCGACGCCGAGCGCGAGGCACTCGAGGAGGCCGAACGGGCGCTCGACGAGGCGCTCTCGCCCGAGTACGACCCGGACGACCCGCAGCACGCCGCCGCACCGACCAACTGGGCCGACCAGAACACCGACGGTGGGCGGCCGATGACCGCCGACGATCCGCTCGTGCAGCGGTCGCCCACCACCGACCGGCCACCCGCCGACCAGCTGCGTACCGACGACCCGTGGCGCGGTTACCGCACGCCGGCGCTCGCCCACCAGCGCCTGCTCGAGGCCGCGCTGCTGGCCGACTTCGGCAACCTGCCCGTGCATCCGCGGGTGGACGTCGGCACCTGGTTCCAGCGGATCAACGCGTTCGGGTTCGCCGACGACCCCTCCCGCCGGCTGAACTGCGCCGACGCGCGGCGGTCGTTCGTCGACACGTTCTACGGCCGGCCGCGGGTCGCCGCGCCGGTCGTCCGCGGCGGCTACCTCGGGCGCGACGCGTCCGACGTGGACCACCCGGGCGCCGCCGCGTCCGAGGACGAGGCCTGGACCGGTGGCCGGTTCCAGCAGGTCCTCGCCCGCAGCGCCGGTACCGACCCCGACGCCGTCCAGGACGCGTTCGACCAGGTCGCGGCGGCACTGCTGGACGCGGGCGACGGCGCCACGATGCTGCTGAACACGCGGATCGACGGGTTGGCGCTGGAGCACTTCTGGGCGGCGGTCAACCACGACGGCGTGATCTGGTGGGTCGACCCGCAGAGCGGGCTACGCAGCCGGACGCCGCTCTACGCCGATCGCGTCCGCTCGCTGAGCGCACTCCGGCTCGGGCCGGACGGCGCCCCGGTGCCGATCCGCGGCGTTCCGCTCTCACCGACCAGCACCCTCCCGGTCCCTCCGGAGTACGCCGACGCCACCCGGGACGCGCCGCCCGCGGACCCGCCGGGCGGTCCGTCGCCGCGGGGCGCGGCCAGTAGCGAGGCAGCCACTAGCGAGGCGGCCACCGACTCCGGCGCCGCGGCGGCGATCGACGGCTTCCGCGCCGACGCCCGCATCGCCGCGCCGTGGCCGCTGGTCCGTGCGCTGGCTCGGCGGACGCTCGCGGGGCTCTCCGGGACGCCAGGCATCGACAGCGTCGTCGCGAACCCGGACGGCTCGTTCACCGTCACGACCCCGAACCGCACGATCACGCTGCACCTGAACCGCGGTCACCAGGTCGACGACGTCGCGCGGTTCCGGGCAACCGGCCCGGACACCTACCTGGTCACGCTCGCCGCGCACACACCCCTCCGCCACGTCGCACGCGCGCTGCGGCACGAGGTGGCGGAGATCCTCTCCACCGCCCCTGCGGACCCGACCAACGAGTTCCACCCGGTCAGCGGTGTCCTCACCGCGCACGGCGAAGGCCGCCAGGAGGAGATCCGCCTGCTGCGCGCGCGGACCACCTCGTGGGTGCCCGGCGTAGCCGCCACCGCCACCACCGATCTCCGGCGGCTCCTCGACCACCTGCAGCTGCTGCGCACCGAGAACGGCTACCCACCGGGTTACCAGCAACGACTCGGCGCGCTGCACCCCGACGTCGCGTCGTTCGTCCGACGGTTCAACACCACCGCCGAGGAGTGGCGCGCCTACGCCCTGGACTCGCGCGCGAGGCTGGCGCGCGAGTCACGGATCGCGCAGCGGGTGGCGGACGCCCGGGCCGAGCAACAGGCGCTGCGCAGTCGGACCGCCGCGCTGACCGCGGCCCAGCAGCGACTGGACGCCGGCGACGACACGGTCCTCCCGCCGCCCGGCGGCACACTCGGCGTCCCCGACGACGGCGGTGTCCTGCTCAGCCGCGGCCGGCGCCCGGACGCGAGGCCGGTCACCCGGCGAGCGCTCGCGGCGCTGGCCGCGAGCCGCTGGCCGACCGGCCGCCTCGGCCCCGCGGATTCCGGCTCCGATCCGGACCGGAACGTGGTCGGGCTGGCGACCCACTCCGGTGTGCCGCTGCGGACCCAGGTGGTCGCGGTGCCCGCCGATCAGCTCACCGGGCCGAGCGGTCCGCTGGTGGCGCAGGCCGCCCTCGACCCCGGGTCGACCGACGTCCAGCTGGTGATCCGAATCTCCGACCGCGCCTCGGACGAGGCCGTGGACGAAGCCGTCCGGCGGCTGCTCCATCAGGCGCTGGTCCGGATGGAGGACGGCACGGCCGGCTCCGTCGACCGCACGGCCCGGAACGACGCGTTCCGCCGGCTGGTCGAGGACGTCGAGCGGGCCGAGCCCGGCCGGCCCCTGCGGGAGGCGCTCCGGCTGCTCGCGGACGCGCTGGCCGCCGCCGGACTCCACCCGGACGGGGTCGGGGTTCCCACCGCCCGACGCTCCGGTCCGAATGCGCGCGATCCGTACGCCGGGGATCCCCGCACCGCGGGCTGGCCGGTGGCGCTCGCCGAGCTCGCCGAGGACGTCGCCGCATCGATCCTGCGCTGGGTCGCCGCACCGTCGACGGTGACGCCCGGCGCCACGGCCCGGTGGGCGGCCGTCCGGGTCGGCTCGCCCGCCGTCGCCGCAGCCGGGCTCGCGGACGCGGTCACCGAGGCCATCGGCACCCTGGGCTGGGCGGGCGGGCTCGGGACGCTGGCCGCGGCCGGCGCCGCGACCGCCGCCGGGGCGATGGCCCGCTGGGTCACCTCCCGGCGGGCGGAGGCCGGCGCGGACGAGCAGGCCGGGCAGGACGTCGCCGCGCAGATGCGGCAGCCGGATCCGAATCCACCCCCCGACGTGCGAGC
The DNA here is from genome assembly GCF_039536245.1 of Cryptosporangium minutisporangium. Classification (NCBI taxonomy): domain Bacteria; kingdom Bacillati; phylum Actinomycetota; class Actinomycetes; order Cryptosporangiales; family Cryptosporangiaceae; genus Cryptosporangium; species Cryptosporangium minutisporangium. The sequence continues at coordinate 10,327 of NZ_BAAAYN010000062.1, forward strand.
ACTGCAGGCGGACGTCGCCGCCGAGCGGGCGCGCGCCGACGCGCTGGCCGCGGCGCTCGCCACCGAGCGCGCACGCCGCGGTTTCGGCCCCGACCCGGCTCTCGCCACCGATCAGCCGACGCCGCCCTACCGGACGCCGTCCCACGCGGCGCCCGGGAGCCCGGCCACCGACGCGGTGCGCGACCTGGCGCTGCTCACCGGCGTGACGCTGACCCCGACCGCCGGGACTCCCGGGCTGTACACCGCCGTCAGCAGCGGCGGACACACGTTCCCCCTGGCGATCGTGATCGACCCGAGCCTGCCGCCCGGCGAGGTGCGGCGGTTCCCCGCTCCCCCCGGCGCACTCGGCCTCGCCACCGCACCGCCCGGTGAGCCGTCGCGGCTCGCGACCGAACTGGCCAGCTTCGTCGCGACCGCCACGAACGGACCGACGCCGTCTCCCGAGCGCACCGTGCTGAACCTGGTGGACGCCGCCCGGGCCGGTACCGCGACGTCCGCGGACCTGGATCGGCTGGCCCCCGCCGCGGCGTCCGACGGAGCCCGGGCGGTCGTGGACCGCGTCGTCCGTGCGCTGGGCGGCCGGGCCACCCCGCTCGGCGGCGGACTGGTCGACCTGACCTTCACCGGGCCGGCCGGACTGCCGCTGCAGATCCGCAGTGAGGCGGTTCCGGGCGCGCCGGCCGTCGGTGAGCTGCGCGACGGCCTGCTGGTGCTCTCGGTGGATCCGGCGGCGTCCCCGGTCGCGGTCGCCCGTGCGCTCGCCGAGGCGATCGTCGAGATCCGACGCGCGGGCGGCCCCGCGGCGGCGCTGGTCGCCGGCCCGCCGCGGACCGGGCCACAGGTCGCCGAGGTGGACGTCGCGGAGCTGATCGAGCGCGTCCACGCCGTGCACACCGGTGGACGATTCGCGCGGAGCGCGGAGCGCGAAGCCCTCCGCAGCCGAGTCGACGCGCTGGGATTGCGCTACGGCGCCGGCACCGCGCCGGAGCTGCGCGCGAGCCTGCCGGCCACGCTCGCGGACGATCTCACCGCGCTGCTCGACGACCGGTCGGACCCGGAGAGTCCGACCCTGACCTCGGCCACGATCGGACGCCAGGCCGACCTGATCGTCCGCACGCTGGAGGCGATCCCCGGCCTCGACCTCGACGACGTGCGGGTCAGCGCGGGACCCACCGGGATCCGGGTGATCGTGCAAGCCGCCGGCTCCACCGACGAGTTGACGATCACGATCGAGCCGGGCCGGCTGCGCTCCGGCGAGGCCGCTACGGTCGCGGTGCCACCCGGTACCGGCGGGAGCGACACCGCGCTGGTCCGGTTCGACTCCCGAGCCGAGAGGGCGGCCGGGGTCGTCGGTCTCACCGGAGCCGTCGCGGAGGCCATCGCCCGCTGGACCGGCTGGACCGGCCCGGGCGTTCCGCCGCGGGCCGAGGCCGAGCTCCGCGTGGCGCTGGCCCGTCCGGCTCGCGTTCCGCACGCGCGCTCCCGGGCGCTGGCCCGCGCGATCGCCACCGAGATCGGCCTCCTCGGAAACGACGGACCGGTCCTCCGCGGCCAGTTCGATGAGAACACCGAACGGGCGCTCGTCGACCTGAGCGGAGTGGAGCCGCCCGGCCGCACGATCGCCCGGCAGCTCGTCGAGCGCGCGGCCGAGCGCCTCGGCGGCACCCCGGTCCGCGCGACCGGCGCCCGCACGGAGCTGACGGTCGGTGGCCGGGTGCTGGCCGTGACGTTCGCGACCGGCGGCACCGGCGCGGCGCTGACCGTCACCCCGAACGGCCGGACGGAGCTGACGATCAGCACGCCGGGCCACCTGGACGCGCAGGCGGAGCGCGACGCCGACCGCCGGGTGAGCCGGGAGATCGGCAGGGCGCTCGCCGTGCTGGCCGGGCGCGCGGGTCCGGGCATCCTCGGCTCCGGTGCGCTGCCGGGCGTCCCGGACGAGAACGAGATCTCCCCCGCCGACGCCGCGCTCGCCGCCGAACTCCTCGCCGCGGTCGACAGCACCGACTCCGCGGCCATCGCCGACCTGCTCGCCACCTGCCACCTCACCGACACCGGCGGAGCGTTCCGCTACGCCGCGCTCCGTCGGGCCGGGCTGATCTCGGACGACGCGGACATCGCACTCACCGACCTGTCCGTGGACGCGGACGGGACCACGGTGGCGCGCCGGATCGTCACCGCCGCGATCGTCGGCACCGCCGACGCCCAGTTCGGATGGACCGCCGACGAGGTCGTCGCCGACCGGCTGTTCCGATTCACGCTGCCGGACGGCACCGAGGTCGCGGTCGAGTTGGTGGCGAGCGGCGACACCACCACGCCGGACGTCCGCGTGCACGACGACGTCGTCACCGTGCTGATCCCGGCGAAGCCGGTCGGGGCGGACACCGCGGCCGGGATCGCGGACGCGGTCCTCGACGCGGTCGCCGCCCGAGTTCCCGGACTCCGCCCGGTCGCGCTCGACCCGCAGGCCGAGGCGGTGCGCCAGGCACTGACCGTGCCACCCACCGCCGCCGACCCGGCGTACGCCCTCGCGCGCCTCGCGGCCGAGGCCTACGGTCAGGCCGCCGGTACCGACCGGGGTCCGGCCGCCCGGGTCGTCGCCGACGTCCTCGGCGCCGTGAACAGCCGCGAGCTGATCCGCCTCCTGCACGGCCTGCCGCCCGGCGCGGAGCCGTTGGGCCTCGCGCTGCGTCATCGGGCCGCGACGGCTGCGCTGCGGGAGGTGGCCGACACCGCGTCGAGCCTGCAGAGCCTGTACGCGGTGCGGCAGCTCACGCTCCGCCCGGACACCCGGCTCGAGGTGGCGCTCGCCGGGCGGCCGGATCCGATCGTGATCGACGCTCGCGACCTGGTCCAGCGGCTCGCGGACCTGGCCACCGACACCGACCCCGGCGCGCTGCTGGCCGCGGCGGCGACCGAGCTCGGCCTCCGGCTGGGAGACAGCGCGGCGCGGCCGGACAGCGAGCCGGACGACCCGGCCGCGGCCGGCCGCCGAGCCGCGATGACGCTGCTCGCCGACGTGCAGCTCCAGTTCGGAGCCGACGCCGAGCTCGCCGACGCCGTCGACCGGGCGTTCCTCGCGCTGATGCGGCCCGAGCACTACTGGAACGCGGCACGGCACGCCGCGGCGACCGATGGCCTGCCGACCGCCGCCACCGCGCTCTTCTCCCGGCTGGCGACCGAGACCTGGGCCGGCGATCCCGCCGGTGCGGACGCTCCCGGCCCGTTCGGCACCGAGCACGGCCCGGCCGCGGCGGCGTACGCGGTCCGGGACGCGTTCGCCGCCTACCGCGACGCCCTCGCCGCGGCCGCGACCGCCCACGCCGGTGCGCAGACGGTCGACGAAACGCGGGCCGCGTTCGAGGACGGGCTGCGCCGGCTGCTCGCCGCCCACCAGGCCGAATCCGACCGGCTCAGCCGCCGCGCGAACGCCGGACCGTCCGCGCAACAGCGCGCGGAGCTGCTCGCCCAGACCGAGTCGATCCGCGACGCGCTGCGCGGCGCCGAGCAGGCCCATCAGGACGGATTGCGCGCGGAGGCCCAGAGCTCGCCGACCGAGGCCGAACAGCACCGCGTCCAGGTGGCGAACCACCTGAGTGCGGCGGTGCGGCGCACCGAGAACGCCGAGCAGCAACGCCGAGCCGCGCGGACGCCGGCTCCGACCAGCGTCCGCACACCGTCCGCGACCGGTCCGACACCGCCGGGCCGGATCCAGCGGGCGGCCGCCGCGCTGCAGGCGGCGATGAAGCGGATGCCGTTCGTCCGGCAGTACGGCCAGCTCCTGGTCGTCCGCTACGGCCGGGGCCTCGGGACGCCGGTACGCATCCAGCTCAGCCCGCTGCCGGGTCCGGAGGCACTCCGCGTCCGGCTCACCGACGAGATGATCGGCGATGGACCGGTCCCGATGCGGATTCCGATCAACCTGATAGAGATCGACCCGGACCGGATCGTCGACGTCGAGAGCCAGGCCGATCTGGAACGCGCACTCGGCGCGGCACTGGCGCAGGCGGCCGCCGAGACGGTCGAGCGCACCACTCGTCAGATCACGCTGCGCCGGCTGGCCAAACTGGTGACCGCGCGCCGCGACCTGTTCACGGCTCGGGAGACCTCCCGCCGTTTCGGGCGTCTCCGGTCGACCGTGCTCCCGGCGACGATCGCGGACATGGCGACGCTGCGAGGGCTGATCTGGGAACTGCAGCAGCACGTCGCGCTGGAGGAGCAGGTCGCGGCGACGGCCGAGCAGGCAGCGCGTGCGACCGCGGCCGACGCTCCGCTGCTGGACGCCGAAGCCCGCCAGCTCATGGACCAACTCGCGGTCAGCTACCGGCGCCTCGGCGACCTGGTCCGGCGAGCCGGGGCGATCGGCGTCCCCAGCCGGATCGCCGCCCTCGAAGCCGGTATCCGCCGGCTGAGCCCGGCCGACGCCGCGACGCTGCTCCGGGCCTTCCGCGATCCGGAGCTGTGGGAGGCCGCCGAGGCAGCCGCGTACCGGCCGCCGCAGGTGCCCACCCGCTCCCCGGTCGACGAGCTGCCGACCCTGCCGACATCCGCCCCGCCGGCCCCGCCGAGCCCGGCCTCGCTCCCGCCGGCCGGGCCGCCGCCGGGACCCGCACCGATCGACCCGGCACGTCTCGCGGCCGTCCGGGCCGCCGTGGACGACGTCCTCTCCGACGTGGCGCCGGCACTGGTGACCGGACGCCTCCGCACGGTCGAGTGGCAGGACGACCAGACGCTCCTCGTGCACCTGCAGAATCCCGACGAGTCGGTCACCGTACCGATCGATGCCCTGCTCGACGACCTGGCCCGCCGTCCGGACCACAGCGACCTGCCGATGCGCGTCGCCGACCGCCTCGGGCGTCGGATCGGCGCGACGCTGGGCCTGCACCGCCACCCCGCGGCCGGTGCGCTCATCGCGCTGGTGACGCTCGAAGCGCGCGCGCCCGGGGCGCCACTCGACCGGGCCGTCGCGGGCCGCATCGCGGAGGTCGCCGAGGAGCTCGGCCTGCTCCAGTCCCCGCCCACCGGACTGGTCCCGGTCGATGAGCTGCCCCCTGCCGTGCAGGCGCGGATGCCGGCGATCACCGGGCCGACGCCCAGCCGGTTCGACCGCTTGGGCTGGATGAACAGCGAAACCAGGCACCCCAGCGCGCTCCCCGCCGACCAGGTTGCCGCGGTCGTCGACTCCTTGGTCGTCCCGGCGCTGCGCGCCGCCGGTCTGATCGCCGCCGGCGCGATGTCCGATCCGGACACGCTCTCGGTGGTGCTCCCCGACGGGGAGCAACGCGCGATCGCGCTCCCGCGGGTGCACGCCGCCCGCGTGGGCGTCGACGGGGCCCGGCTGGCCGCCCTGGTCACCGAGGCGTTCGCCGACGAGGTGCACGGCGGTGCCGACAGCGGGCGCCGCGAGGCCCAGTTCCGCACATTGGCCCGGCTGCTCGAGCTCACCACCGGCGACGTCCGGGACGGCGTCCTGCAGCGCCTGCGGCGCGTCGCGGGCGTTCCCGGTGAGAACCGGTGGACCGATCGGCTCACCGGATACGAGCGCTACCTGTTCTACGCCCTCACGCGCGATCCGGTGCACGCCGAGGTGATCGGTGGGCCGGACCCCGACGTGCTGCGGCGGCTCGCGGCCGCCGAGCGTGCGCTCCCGCTGCTGGACGGGCGCCGCGGCGGCCTTGGCCTGGTCCGGGTCGCCGAGCTGGGGCGCGACGGGCGGATCCGGATCACGCTGCCCGGATCCGGACGCCTCGGACGGGGCCGCTCCGAACGCGTCGACCTGCCCGCCGACCTGCTCGAACCGGCATCCTCGTCCGGTTCGGACGTCGACGCGGATCTGGACGCGGCGCTTCCGCGGCTCGGCGCCTGGCTGGGCCGGGTCACCGCCCGGGCCGAGGGCGTCGGTGTGCTCCTGCAGCAGAACGAGGAGGCTCTCGGAGAGGTCTACGGCTGGACCGCCGTCCGCGACCGGATCCGCACCGCCCTGCGGCTACCGGCCGCGGACCGTCCGGCCCTCCAGCAGCGGCTCGCGGCGGCGGAGAGCGCGCTGGAGGCGGCGGCGCGGCGGGCCGGGCTGATCACCGACGACCGGCCGCCCCTGGCGAACCCGGGAGTGCGCCGAGGGCTGGCCGCCGCGGTGCGCGACGCCGTGCACGCGGTCTTCCGGCCGAACACCGGATCGGCCGGGAACGTCGGGACGCCGGCGGGCCCTGGCGTGACCGTCGTCGGGCTCGCCGAGATCCAGGCGGAGGTCGGTCCGCTGACCGCGGCCGAGGAGCGCGTCTACGACGCGGTCATCCGCACGCTCCCCCGCGCCGTCGACCCACGGATCCAGGCGACGTTGCGCCCGGACGGGGAGCTCGAGCTGACCAGGCGGCGCTACGTCACCCGACGGGTCCGGATCGATCTGCGCGCCGCGGTGTCCGAGCTGGGCGGCCTGCTCGCGGCCCGCGGCGGCCTCCCCGCCGACCAGGCCGCGCTGGACGCCGTGGTGATCGCCTGGCTCGGCGGCGTGATGCAGCGGGAGATCGCGGCCGTCCTCCGCCCGGTCAGGCATCCGTTCGCGCGGGCGCGGAACCGGGTGTTCGACGGTGCGCTGCCCGAGTGGTTGCCGGGCCTGCTGCGGGCTCAGCGGACCGACTACCGCGTCCTGCTGCCGGGACGCACGGATCGCCGTCGCTCGCTGAGCCGCGCGGACCTGACCGTGCTCGGCGCGAAGGCCGCCGCCGCCCGCGCCTACGACCAGGTCGACCCGGCCACCCGCCGGGTGCTGGACGCGATCCTCACCACCGAGGAGGCGTACGACCCGGACGTTCGCAGCCGGATGCTCCGGGCGCTGGCGGGTGGCCTGACCAGCCGTCAGCTCGCGATCTTCCGCGCGCAGAACCACCCCGAGGACCTGCAGCGGCCGGGCGTCCGCGCGGTCCACGCCCGGTTCCGCGCCGGCTTGCCGGGGCTCCGCGTCGATCCGGAGCTCGACCTGCCGTTCGACCTCGACACCGAGCTGACGATCCACGCCGTGCACCGGCTCACCGACCTCCAGGCGCCCCGGGTGCACAACGGCCTGTGGCGCGTCGAGCCGGTCGGCCGCCGCCGCGATCTGCGGTTGAACAACTCGCGCGTGTTCCGGGGCGTGTGGGTGCTGCCTGTTCCCGGCGACGCGCTCCCGCCCGACCAGCTCGTCCGCGTCACCCGGATGAACCCGCACTTCCTCGCCCAGCTCCACTACGTGCTGGAAGTCAGCGACGCGGCGGCCGCGCTCCCTCCCGCCGCCCTCGACCGGCTGATCGCGGACGCCGTGGAGCGCGAGATCAGCCGGGCACACAGTCGCCTGGCGGAGATGGTGCCCGGCAAGTGGGCGCTCGCACTCCGGTCGGCCAGCATCCCGCTGGCGGGGATGGGCGCGGTCGGGGCCGCCATCGGCGTCGACCTGATCAGTCTCGCCGACGCGGTCGGCTACTTCATCGCCACCGGAACCAGCGCCGTGCTGGGCTCGGTGGGCACGGTGTGGTTCATGCGGCACCTGGTGCGCGTGGTGGGCCGCCGGCTGCCGGAGGAGTTCGGCCAGTTCTACCGGCGCACCACGGAGTCCGATCTCGACGGCGGCCAGCAACGGATCGACGCCGCGCGGACCGCGGTCAACCTTCCGGAGCAGGGTCCGCTCGACGTTCCGGCCCGTCCGGATCCGGCGGTGGACCCGGCACGCGCCGCGCGCCTGCTCCACCTCGTCAGCCAAGTTCCCCGCAGAACCTGGGCGGCGATCCGCAGCGACGACGCGCGCACCGCCCGGCCGCTCGGACGCGGGCAGCCGCGTGTCCGGGTCGAACTGGACCGCTCCGGTCAGGGTACGGCCGCGCCGGTGCCCGCGACGCCGAGCCGGACCCGTCGCGTAGCTCGGGCAACGGTCAGCCCGCTGCGCTGGCTGCGGGACCGCTCCAACCCCCACCACGCCGAAGTTCGATTCGAGGTCGGGCCACCGACCCGGCGCCCGATCTCCACCGACCCCGACAAGGCGGTGGAGGAGGTGTCGCTCCGCGTCTACCCGCTGTCCATCGGCGCGACGATGGTCGTGCTACCGGAGAACCTGGTGGACGCGCCGGCGGACGTCCGCGACGCGATTCTGAAGAAGGCGGTCACCGAGGCCGCGGAGTTCACCAACAAACTGCTCCGCCGGTACCACGACACCAAGGCCGAGTGGCAGAAGGCACTCTGGCGGATGGCCACGCAGGGCGGGTCGCTCACGCTGGTCAACTGGTTGCTCAACAACAACCTCGCGATGGGCGTGACGATGCTCGCGGGTGTGATCGCGCAGCAGGTGGTCCTCGCCTCCGGCCTGAGCCGGTGGACGGAGGGCCAGTTCAACACCGCCGACATGCGCCTCGGCCAGCACGGCGAGGAGGACGACACCACCGCTCCGGACCCGACCGTGACCGCCGAGGCGGCCCGCAACGTGCGCGACGGCTTCGCGGAGCTGACCGCACACACCGATGCGGCGACCCAGGCCGTCCGGGCGCTGACCGCACCGGCCGGAACGCCCGCGCCGCCTCCCGTCCTCGACGCCGACCGCGCCAACCGCAACCTCCAAATCGTCGTCACCGGAATCGTGCAGGCGCTGGAGGGCGAACTCTTCCCGGACCGGGGTCTCCCGTTCGAGGGCGCCCGCCGGTGGGCTGGGCGCCAGCGTCCGGTGGTCGACATCCGGTACCTCGACCGGAACGACGAGACGCACGTCGAAGAACTGAACACATTGCCGTGGAAGGTGGAGCGCCGGGGCACGACCGACCCGCCACCGGCGCAACCGGACGACCAGCACCGCGCGGTGGTCATCACGGTCTACACACCCGGCTGGGGCAGCGACAACGGACGGTATGCCCGCGCGGTCCTGATCGCCGACCCGAAGCGCGACTTCACCGGCCCGGAGGGCGTCCGCCTGTACCTGCAGCACCCGACGACGCTGTTCTACGAGGTCTCCACCTCGGCCACCGAGACCGAGCTGCTGACCAGCACGCCGTGGATCGTGCGCGAGATGCGCTACGCGTTCCTCCACGACTACCTGCGCCGGTACCGCGACTACCTGAAGGAGCGGGGCGTCAGCTCGGGCGTCATCCAGGGCATGGCACAGTTCTTCACCGCGCTGGCGTCCGGGGTGCAGCAGCAGCTCCCCGCCCAGACCAACCCCGCCGCTCCGGTCGGTGCGGCCGGTGGTGCGCTCCCGGACGCCAAGGCCGACCGCTACCACACCGAGCAGAAGTACCCGATCGAGCCGATCACCGCGGAGGACCTCGACCCGGCGACCGAGCAGATCAGGCCCGGGGCGCTGATGGCCAGGGCCGAGGTCGGCGAGCGCGCACTGGATCACCTGCAGGAGACCCTCGCCGCGACGCTGCGCGACGTCCTCGACCAGCCCGGCCTGAGCGACGAGGCCCGATCGGCGGCGGAGACGCTGCTCGACCGCGTGACACTGCCCCGCTTCGACGACATCATGCAGGCGCTGGACCGGATGCTGGAGAACATCAACCGAGCGGTCAGCCCGGACGATCCGTACACCTCGCTCGCGGATCGGCTGGGGATCGTCCGGGTGATCCACGACGGCCAGTACCACTACCGGGTGCAGTACGCCGGCGATCGGTTCGGGATGACGCCCGGGCTCCGGTCGGTCTACCAGCGACCGATCGCGCAGGCGCTGGTGCGCTTCGAATCGGCCCACAACCTCCCCACCGACGCGCCGGTCGACGTCGCGCGGGTCAGCGACGGCTACGTCGTCCGGGTCAACCCGCACGCGAGCGAGGACCAGCTCATCGAAGGCGTCGCCTCGGCCCTGGTGTTCATGGGGGCGACGCAGATGGGCCTGTCGCCGCGCGTTCCGTTCACCCGCGTGCACGTGGCGCTGCAGGCGATCAACTCCGTCGGCCCGGTCGCGGCCGGTGTGTACGGTCTGATCACCGCGTTGAACAAGCCCGCCCCCGCGACGCCCACGCCAGGTGTCCTTCCGGACGACCCGATGGACCTGTTCCTCGCCTCGGCGGCCGGCATCACCGCCGGCGGTCTGCATCGGGCCGTGATGGCGGCGCTGGGCGGCGAGCACACCGAGGTCCACCGGGCCGCCGTCGCCGACCGCAACAGCTACTTCGCCAAGGAACCCCATGCCGACCTCGTCGACGAGCTGCAGCGGGAGGCACTCGACCAGCTCGAACGCCTGCAGGCGCTGCTCGAGATCGCCCAGCAGACCGAGCGACTGATCGACGAGCAGGGCCTACCGCCCGGCTTCAGCCCCGGTCATCCGCAGCACTGGCAAGTCACCGGGGACCAGCTCGTTCCGGTGACCAACCCGCTGCCCGGCTGGTGGGGCCGGACGCAGCCGAGCGCGATCGAGCCGCGCTACGTGGACCCCGCCGAGCTGCGGATCGACGATCTCAATCAGCTGGGCCGGTCGACGCCCCCGCCCGGGCTCCCGCCCGGCGGCGGGCCGTCCGGCACGCCGTAACGACGCTCGAACACCGCGAGCCGCCCGAGCAGCCGCTCCCGGTCGGCGGCGAGCGCCTCACGGGTGAAGCGTGCCTCCTCGGCCTCCCACAGCATCCGCCCGGCCGGCGTCCAGAACGCCCCTTCCGGAACGACGTCGGCGCCCGCCGGGATGAACTTGGCGACCTCGTCGAGGGCAGCGATCGCCGAGGTCACGGTGTAGAGGAGCCGCTCCACGTCGTCGGGGTCCTCCAGCGGCTCGCCGTCGAGTTCCTCGGTTGCCGCCTGGCCGTACAACTCGCTCACCGCGAGCCACTCACCGGCGTCGATCAGCCGCGACGGCTCGTCGTCGAGCCCGTACCGGATGTCGAACGAGACCTCCCGCGGCCGATCCGACATCTGGAACGTGAACTCGCGCAGCCGCGCGCACCCCAGGCAGGTACCGGTGAACCGCTCCACCAGGACCCCACCGACCAGCCCGGTGTCGCTGCTCAGCTCGTCGAACTCACCCTCGCCGCAGACGCACGGCCGCAGGCTCAGATAGAGGTGGACCTCGTCGTAGGTGCGTGCGTAGGGGAACGACACCGGCCTGCCCTTCGGGAGAAACTCGGTCAGTCGGAGAACGTGTCGGCGAGCTCGCGGTAGACCCGCTCGACCAGCTCCAGCCGCTGCACGTCGAAACGGCCGGGCTCGGCGTCGTAGACCGCGCGGCCGGCCAGGCTCCAGAGTTGCCCGACGGGCACGGCGTCGGCGCCAGGCGGCACGAACTTGCGTGCCTCGGCGACCGCCGCGGCCGCGGTGCGGACCTCCCGACGCGCGTGGCGCCGCTCGTCCGGGGTCATCCCGTCCGGCTCCGCCGGGATCGTGCGGGTGATCTCGTCGGCCACCCACAGCCACTCGCCGGCGTCGAGCAACTCGGACGGACGGTCGTCGCCGAAGCTCGGCTCGTCCGGGTCGGGCATCGGGGTCTCGTCGGGCAGGAGGAACGTGAACTCGCGCGGACTACCGCACTGGGGGCACACGCCGGTGTACCGGCTCAGCAGCTCACCCTCGACCAGGATCACCGCGGCGGTCCGGTCGAACTGTTCTTCGCCGCACACCTCGCACGGATGCAGGTCCATGAAGAGGTGCGCCTCGGCCACGGTGCGCGCCAGCCGGTGGGTCATGTTTTCACCCTACTGACCCACTCGACGCCGTCCGTCGGCCGTCCGCGGCAGCCACCGTGCCCGGACCGGCGGTGCGCCGCGCGTCGAGGTACGCGACGCCGTGCGCGAGCAGCAGTTGAGTGGCTCCGAGCGCGAACGTGAGCACCCGCTGCGGGTCGGTCTCGCCGGGTTCCTGCTGGCCCAGCTCGACGGCGACCTCCGCGAGCCCCTGGCAGGCCGCCCACAGGTCGGGCCAGAGGTGCGCCCACTGCCAGAGTTCGAAGACGCGCGGGGGCACGCGGGCGGCGACCAGCAGGCCGGGGACGCCGATCCCGTCCAGCGGCTCCTCCGGCGTGCTGCCGAGGCCGACCAGCAGCGGCTCCAGCCGATGGGCGCGGGCGAACGCGACCATCGCCGCCGGCTCCTCCGGGACCTCGACCAGGAGCCCCTGGGCGAGCAGACGCTCCACGAGCGACCCGGCGTCCCGGATCCCGGCTCGCTCCGCGGTGGTCACCAGCGCAGCGGACGTCCAGACCTCTCCCAGCGCGGACGGGTCCGGATGTGCGAGCGCCCAGACGTCCCGGGAGTCTTCGTCCGGCACCCGGACGACCTCCGGTCCGACCCGCACGGCGTGGTAGCCGGCCGGGGCGCCGGGCCCGGGATGGATCTCGCCGAGCAGGTGCCCGACGGGGAAGACGAGGGGTGCGGCCATCGGCCCGATGTTAGTGTCCCGCGCCGAGTGCGCGGTCGAGGTAGGCCGCGTTCGCGGCGAGCAGGGGGTGGAGGCCGCCGAACGAGGCGGCGAGCGCCCCCTGCTCGTCGGCCCAATCCCCGTCCGCACCGGCTGCCGAGCCTGCACCGGCCGCGGAAGGAAGGCCGATCGGCAGGCCGGCGGCGGCCCGGTCGGCGGCGGCGCGGCAGGCAGCAACCAGGTCGGTCTCCAGGTGAGCCCACGCGAACAGGCCGTAGGTCGCCGCGTCCACGGCGACGATCGGGCGCCCGGGCAGGCCGATCCGGTACCGGTCCGGCTCCTCGGCGGTGTTGCCCAGGCCGAGCATGAGCGGCACCAGGCGATGCCGCGCGGCGAACGCGACCCCCGACTCGTTCGCCGGTGCGACGTCCGCGAGCAGCCCGTCGGCCGACAACGCCGCGAACGCGGACTCGGGCGCAGGCAGTCCGAGGTCGGCGGCGAGAGCGAACAGCGACTCCCGGGTGGTGCCGGACGGCCGGTCCGGCGCGCCGTGTGCCAGCGCCCACACCGCGAAGCGGACGTCGTCCAGAGCGAACACCTGGGTGCCCAGCCGTACCCGCTGACGCGCGCCCGCGTGCGGATCCCACGCCGCGCCCAGGCACTGGCCGATCGGGAGTACCAGCGGTGGCATGCGGGATACCTTATCGGCGCCGGGATCGCGATCCGGTTCCGGCCGGGCGGCGGTGGCTGGATACAGTGGGCTGCATGGCGGCGCTGAACCGGACCGAGGCCGAGGACGTTGCCCGGCGGTGGATCGCGGAGGCCGCGCCCGGCGCCGAGCCCGTCCTGCACGAATTCGCGCTCGGCTGGGTGATCTCCGCTCGCTACCCCGTGCTGGACCGGGACCAGATCGGCGTCCCCAGCATGGTGCTCGACCGGGAGTCCGGCGACCTGATCGTCGGCGGTACGTTGCCGCCGCCGAACATCGCCGCGTGGTACGAGCGTGGCGTACGGGCCGAGGCCGACCGGCTGCAGGGCCGGCCGCCCGAGGAGCCGACCTCCCAGGGCCCGGCGGCGCGGTTCTTCCCGGCGACGATGAGCCGGTTGACGATCGCCGACCGCAGCTGGGTCGCGCGCAGCGCCCGCTCGGACGTCGCCCGGCCGCCGCACCCGGTGGTCACCGCGTTCTTCGACGCGATGCCGGCCCAGTACCGCGAGCGCGGCTGCGAACGCTCGTCGGAGGCCGCGGTCTTCTCGGAGCTGTTCTGGGCCGAGGAGAACGCGCGGGCCGAGGCCGAGCGTCCCCCGCTGGCGCTGGCGGACGCGCGCGAGCTGGTCCGGGGAGCGCGGCTGGAGACGTTTCGCATCCGCGAGGACGCCGACCCGTCCGGCGGAACCCCGCTGCGCTCCGGTCTACCGGTCTTGCTGTTCCTCGACTACCTCGGGCTGAGCCCGGACGCCGCCGCACCGGGCGAGTAAGCAGTCACGTTCGCGGCGCCGGCTCCCTGAGCACTTCGGTCAGCGCCGAGATGCTGTGGTCCCCGTGCCCCGCCGCAGCCGCCCGCTTCAGCAGGTCGTGCAGGGGAGCGAGCCAGCCGGTATCGACGTTCGTCTCCGTCGTCAGGTCGGCGTCGTGGGCGGCGCCCGCGAGGAAGAGGTTCACCGAGGAGGCGGCGTCGGTGTAGTCACCGGTGTCGATCTCCTCGGCGTAGGTCGGCAGCAGAGACTTGATCATGTCCAGCCACTTCTCGGCGAACCGCACCATGCTGCCCGCCTCCAGCCCACGAGCCTGGACGGCTGCGGCTCCCTGGAAGAAGCCGACGAGCGCGGGAAGCAGTAGTGCGCCCACGGCCATTTCGTACACGGCGGCGAGGTCGGGCTCGACCCCGAGGTGGACGGTGTCGCCACCCAGGACCCGTAGCGTCGCTTCGTACTCGTCGAATACGGTCTTGTCGCCGCTGTAGTACAGCAGCGTGTCCCGCCCACCGACCGCCGTCGGCACGTTCTTGACCGCTCCGGCCAGGAAGCGAGCGCCACGGTCGGTCGCCCAGGCGGCCATCGCGCGGGCGCCCGCAGGCGAACCGCTGTTCACGGTGACGAGCGCCCGTCCGGACAGCGTCACCGCAGCCGGCTCCAGGGCGGTGCTGGTGTCGTCGAACGTGGTCAGGCAGGTGATGATCAGCGGGCTGGCCGCCACGGCAGCTTCGATCGTGCTGGCGTGGACGGCACCTTTGGCCACTAACGGCTCGGCCTTGGCCGGTGTGCGATTCCATACCGTCGTCGGGTGCCCTGCGTCGACGAACGCCTCAGCCAGTGCCCGGCCCATCGAGCCCATCCCGACGATGGTCACGGCGGTGGGGAAGTTCCTCGTCATGCGTCACTCCAGCCAGCAGATGGACAGCTCGGGCCGCAGAGCGAGCGCGAAAAGCGTCCGGCGCGGCGTCGGTTCCATCGTTGGGTCGCACGCACATTTCAGCAAGTACCTACAATTCTGTCCGGTACTGACAGTTTTGTTAGTGGGAGGCCCGATGGGCAAGCGGAGCTACACCTGCGGGCTGGACGCAGCGATCGCCGTCATGGGCGGCAAGTGGAAAGGGCTGATCCTGTTCTCACTCGGCGACGGGCCGCTGCGGTTCGGGGAGTTGAGGCGCGCCGTACCCGGCATCAGCGAGCGAATCTTGATTCTTCAACTCCGGGAGATGGAGGCCAGTGGCCTGGTGCGCCGCGAGGTGTACCACCAAGTGCCGCCCAAGGTGGAGTACTCGCTGACCGAGTTCGGCAGCTCCCTCAACGCGGCACTCGCGCCGCTCGGCGAGTGGGGTGAGGAGCACATGGAGCGAATCGAGGCCATTCCCTGACGGAGCAGCACCGCCTGCGGTCAGCGGCCGGTCACGAGCACCACTCCGAGCGCGACGACGCAGATCAGTAGCGCGATCGCGAGCCCGTACGTGAAGCGGCGGAGCCGGTCGATCGTCGCCGCGTTCGCGGTCGCCAGCTCGCACAGCTGGTCGAGGGTCTCCGCGGCCTCGTCGACGCGCTGCCGGATCTCCTCGGTGCCGGCGGTGGTCGCCCGCACCAGCTCTCCGATCTGCCGGGTCAGGCGCTGCCGATCGGCTCGGTCGTCGCCGAGCAACTCGTCGAGCGTCCGCAGCCGGACGTCGAGGCCGGCGATCGTCTCCCGTAGCTCCGCACCGAACGGGGCGAGCGTGGGCTCCACCGCACGTTTGGTGATGTCGGTGACCGCGTCGGACAGCAGTGTCACGGTCTCCTGGTGCACGTCCCTGGTCGTGGTCAAAGGTCCCCTCCGTTGAGCTTGCTCAAGGTCCGCAGGCGTGCCAGGTGGGTCGCCGCCTGGTCGCGTCCGTCGGTGGCGCGGGCCCGGTCGTCCGGGTGCGGGTCGCGCTCGACCACCGCGATCTCGGTGGCGAGCCCGTCGGCCAGCCGGGCCAGCTCGGCGTGCAGGTGCGCGACGAACCGGTCCACGGCCTCGACGACCGCGTGCTCGCCGTGCTCCCGGCTCAGCCTCCAGGCCGCCGCGACGAGCGCCCGGTTGGCGTCCGCATCGGACCGCCGCCGCCGCGGGTCGAGCAGTGCCCGGAACCGCTGCCAGCCGCGTCGCCACTCGGCGGTCGTGGCGGCGGCGTCGACGCCGGCGGCGGCGAACGGCTCGGCGTCCCAGGTCAGCTCCAGCAGCCCGACGCGGCGGCCGGACAGCCGCGCGGCGACCTCGCCACCGAGCGTGGCGCAGTCGTCGGCCAGGCCGTCCCGGACCGCGCGGTTGAGCTCCTCGATCGCGGTCGCGAGCCGGGGCCGGGCGGCGGTGAACGCCCGGCGGCTGGTGAGGCCGTGCACGATCTCGCCGACGCGCGCGGTCCCGACTCCGAGCCGGTCCGTGGTCCGGGTGCGCAGCCACGGCTCACCCCACGCCGCGGTCCGCAGCTCGGTGCGGAGCGCGTCGAGCTGCTCGGCTTCCTGGCGGAGCGTCCGTAGCCGGGTGAGCCGGCCGTCCTCGGAGTCGGCGAGCCGCTGCAGCCGACGCACGTGCCGTCCGTGCACGTCGTCCAGCACCCGCTGGGCGCGCTCGATCCACGATCGCAGCAGCGCGCGCCGGGTGGTGAGCACGTACCGGCCGAGGTCGTCGGCGAGCGCGCGGAAATCGTCGTTGAGCTCGGACACGACCTCGGTGAAGTACGTTCGCGGTGGCTCCTCCCCCGCGGTCGACAGGGCGTTCTCCACCGTCTCGCGGACCCGGTCGGCGTCGCGCTCGACGACGCCGCGGCGGGTGATGACGAAGAAGAAGCGGGACGGGTCGCTGGTGCCGAGCCGCTCGCGGAGGAACGCGAGGTTCGCGCTGTCCTCGCGGCTGGCCGGTTTCGCCCCGTCGAAGCAGTACACGACCGCGCTGTGCCGCTGGTCGCGGACCGCGCGGTGCGCGGTGATCCGGTGGTGCGGCACCGGGGCGTCGGTGCCGGGCGTGTCGACGATCGTGACGTGCCGCAGCAGCGGATGCGGCAACCCCACCCGCAGCGTGTCGACGCGCAGCGCCAGCGACGGGTCGCGGGTGAGGTCGGCGAACGCGCGCTCCCGCTCCACCGTGCCGGGCCACTGGTCCGGCACGGTGGCGAACCGGCGGATCGTGACCTCCGCCGGGATCGACAGGTCGGTCACCCGCGGCCGGTCCAGGCTCGGCGCCAGGTACGCGTGCAGCGGCGCGTCGCCGGCGAGGTCGAGCATCTTCCAGAGCCGCCAGAACGCGGCTTGGCCGCCGTCGCGCGTCGGCCGACCGGCCAGCGGGTGGAATACGCAGTCGCGGGCCGCTACCGCGCGGTCGCGCAGCCAGCGGCCCACCGCGCGGATGTTCTCGACGTGGACGCGGACCTGGTTCGGTTCGGCGCCCGGGGAGAGCAGCCGCAGCTCGATCTCGGGCAGCCAGCTCACGTCGAGCCCGGGCTCCGGCGCGTACTCGACCCGGTTGACGGTCGCGGTCGTCGGGCGCGGCGCGGTGGGCAGCAGCGTCGTACCGGTCCGGACGCCGAGCAACGCGTTGATCAGCGACGACTTGCCGGAGGAGGATTGGCCCAGCACGGCCACCTCGAGCTGGTCGTCCAGGATTCCGGCATGGATCTCGACGAGCGCGTCCCGTTCGGTCGCGGTGGCGCCGAGCGTCTCGTCGGCCGGCGCGGCCTCCAGCAGCGCAGCCAACTCGTCGCGGAGTTCCGCGTAGGACCGGCCGAACGCGAGCGGTGCGGCGGCGTCGCGCGGCGGCCGGACCCCGGCGTCGCGGACCGCCGCGGCGGCGTAGCGTTCCACGGCCGCGTGGGCGTCGCGGTCGACGAGAGCGCGCAACGCCTCGGCGGGCCGGGCGGCCTGCGCGAGCCGGGTGATCCGGGCCAGCCGGTCGTCCAGTTCGATGACGCCGGGGCCGTCCCGCTCGATGCCGAGCAGGTCGGCGAGCAGGTGCAGCGAGCCGAGCCAGTCCGGGTGCCTGGCCATCAGCGCCATCGTGTGGCGCCGGACGAACTCGGCGCAGAGCGCCTCCCGGCTGCGCCCGGCGGCCGCGCCGAGCGCGCCGGTCCACCGATCCGGTGCGGTCCGCGTCCGGAGCAGTGCGACGCAGTGCAGCACCGTGTCGCGCTCGGGGCCGGGTCGTGCCAGCCGCCGCACCGCGAGCGGAAGGGCCAGGCCGACGTCGAGCCCGGGTACGGTCAGCTCGTCGACGCCCGCCGCGGCCGTCGGCGCGAGTTCGGCCTCCCGGCGGTTCTCGACCAGGACCAGCGGCACGCGCCGAAGTGCCTCCAGGGCCTGCGCGTCCAGCTCGGTGATCCCGCGCCGGGGCACGACGTAGAGCACGCCGGCGTCCGGGCGGCGGGCCTCGGCCAGGGCCGGCCCGGTCAGATCGTCGACGCCGTCCAGCCCCGGGCAGTCGACGATCCGGACGCCCCAGTCGCGCAACACGGCGGCGGGCAGCAGGGCACGGACGCGGCGCAGCTCGGGCAGCCGCCCGAGGTCCGGTGTGTCCAGCGGTGCCCGGATCCACTCCGCGGGCTCGCCGGTGGTGCCGCCCAGGCCGAGCCAGAGCTCGGGCGCAGGCGCGTAGGCGTACTCCACCGGGACCGGCGTACCGGGGCCGGGGCGTTCGGCGAGGCAGACCAGCCCGGAGGCACCGTCGGCGAGTAGCGCGGTGGTCAGCGCGGTCTTCCCCGCGTCGGCGGGCCCGAGGACGACGAGCGTGAAGTCCGGAACGACGCCGAGGCGAATCCGGTGGTCGGTGCGCTCGGCGGCGTCGTAGGCGGCGCGGACCGCGGCCGGCAGGACGGCGATCGCCGCGGCGTCGCCGTCGGGGCCCCCGACATCGCCGAGCGCATCCAGAGCCCTGTGGTCGCCGGGCCCGGCGGAGGTGTCGAGGGTGGAGGGCACGGTCACGCTTCGCAATTCTAGGGGCCTTTGTCCAAAAGAAGACGAATTGCCCGATCGGCCCGTGCGCCGTTTCGCGCGGTTCCGGGGCCACGCACGCGGCAGCGGCGGCAGGATGGGCGGTCCAACCGTGGAGGATCATCGATCGTGAGCAGTCCGCACTCCCCCCAGCCCGTGCCGCCGTTCCCGCCCCGGACACCGGGCCGCGGGCACGTCCCCGTTCTCGCCGGCATCGCCGGGCTCCTCGTCGGCGCGTTCGCGGTCGGAGCCGTCTGGCTGGGCACGTCGCTCGTCGGCGACGACGACACCGGTCCGGCCGCGGACGCCGCCACGGCCTGCCAGATCCTGGACGGGATCGACACGGCGAGCGCGGACGCGCTCGGGATGGTCTACGCCTACCGCATCAGCGCCGCCTCCCAGCTCGCCGCGGCGGCCGCCAAAGAGGATCGCCGCTACCAGGGGCTGGCCTCGGACACGCACTCCGCGTCGCAGGCCGCCCAGTACGCGGACATCGCGACGGCGAACAAGGAGATCGAGGCGGCCCGCGCCGCCTGCGCCGACCTCTGACGCGCCGCGAGGGTCCGGTGTTGCTCAGGTCCACTACTGTGGCGGCCCGCACAGTGTTCACGGCGGCCGACGTACCTCGTGGACGACGCCCCGGTCGGCTGCCGGATCGTGGAGACCCGCAGCGCACGGTGCCCTAGCCAACCGGCTAGGCTGACCTCTGTCCGCCCTAGCCGGTCGGCCAGCGGTGAGCCGCGCATCGGAACGCCGCACCGGGACACCGGACGGACCGGCGGGCGAGGCGCAGGAGGGGCGACCAGCGTGGTACTCGAGGCACATCGGACGTACCTCCGGCCCGGGCGCCCGTCCCCGCCGGCCGGGACACGCCCGTCGTGGCGCCGGGAGATCCTCCTGCTGATCGGGTTCCTCGTGCCGTACGACCTGATCCGGGCGGCGGCCAGCGACGACCGCGGCCCGGCCCTGGCGCACGCCCGCGCGATCCTGACGCTGGAGCGGCACCTCGGCCTGGACGTCGAGGCGTGGCTCAACGCGGCGGTCACCAGCGTGCGCTGGGCCGAGCTCGCGACCGCGTTCTGGTACGCCGGTCTGCACTACCTGGTGACGCCGCTGGTGCTGCTCGCCCTGTACCGGCGCGCGCCCGAGCGGTACCGCCCGGCCCGGTCGGCGCTGGTGCTGGCCACCGCGGTCGCGCTCGTCGGCTACCTGGCGTACCCCACCGCTCCCCCGCGGATGCTGCCCGGCTACGTCGACACGCTGATCGCGACCGCCGACGTCGGCTGGTGGCCCGACCACAACTCGGCCGGCCTCAACCAGCTGGCCGCGATGCCGTCGATGCACGTGGGCTGGTCGCTGTGGTGCGGGCTGGTGCTCGCCGGCTTCGCCCGGTGGTGGTGGCAGCGCCTGCTCGCGTTCGGCTATCCCGCGATCACGACCGTCGCCGTGGTCGCGACCGCCAATCACTGGACGCTGGACGCCGTCGCCGGCGGCCTGCTCGTGCTCGGGGCGTGGGCGTGGTACGGCCGACGATCTGCCCTGAAATCCACCTTTCGCCAGGTAGAGGGCGTGCCGATCCGCGAAACCTAACGGTTTGCTGTGAACCGCGTCATCCGTGGCGCCGTATGGGACATCGGGGTCGGTGAACTCTTCTCGACCGGCGACCGCTGAGGTCGCGCGGCGGCGAGGAGTCCACTTCGTGTCACAGCGCTCGGCGGAGGATGACTCAGTTGCAGAAGAGATGGACGATCGGCGCCGTCATCGGCGTCGCCGCGGCCGCAATCACCGGAACGACGCTGGTCGGCGTGTCGTCCGCGAGTGACCAGCAGGTGGCGGGCTCGTCGCCGGGGCGGATCGTCTGCCCGGACGTGCGCGGGCAGCTGCCCGCGATCCCGGCGCGCGCCGCCGCCGAGGTCGACCGGAACCTCGCGCAGCTCCAGACGCAGATCGACGAGGCGAACAAGCGGCTCGCCACCTCGGCCGGCGAGGGGGGTCGCAACTTCGTCCAGAACGCGATCCTCGGGCCGCTGAAGGACAAGCGGACCGCGACCGTCGACCGGATCGTGATCTCGATCGGACGCGCGGCGCCCCGCCCGAACCTGGACGTCGCCGCGCTGGCCACCTGCCGCGTCGAGGGCGCCGGGAACACCGCCCAGCCGAGCACGGCGGCCCCCACGACGGCCGCACCCGCGACGGCGGCGCCCAGCGCGTCCGCGTCGAACCACGGGCACGTGCAGCGGGGGCCGGTCCCCGCGGACTTCGTCTCGATCCGGAAGGTCCGGCCGACCCGCAGCACGCTGGCCCGGACGACCCGCCGCGGCTCGGGCGGCACGTTCACGGCGCGCTGCGGCAACAACGAGCGCGGCCACTTCAACTCCGACAACGTCATCGTCGCGCCCGGCGTCGGCAACGGCGCGCACCACCTGCACGACTACGTCGGCAACACCACGACGTCCGCGGCCTCCACGGACCAGAGCCTCGCCGCCGGGCGGACCACCTGCCGGGATCGCGGCGACCGGTCCACGTACTACTGGCCGGTCGTCCGGGACATCACCAAGACCAAGAAGCAGAAGCGGGTCCCGGGCGAGCTCGACGCCGACCTCAACGTCGGCAAGGTGCTGCGGCCCCGCGTCACGATCACCTACTCGGGCAACCCGTTCGCGAAGGTCGCGCCGATGCCGCGCTTCCTGCGCGTGCTCACCGGGGACGCCAAGGCGTTCACCAACGGCGGCGCCAACCAGCGCGCGAAGTTCACCTGCCGGGGCTTCACGAACCGGATCAGCACCGACAAGTACACGCTCTGCCCGGACGGCCGCGGCTTCACCCGGATCTCGGAATTCCCGAGCTGCTGGGACGGGAAGAGCACGGACAGCGCCAACCACCGCACGCACATCGTCTTCCCGGACGCGGCGGGCAAGTGCCCGCGGGGCACGGTCGCGGTGCCGAAGCTGACGATCACGCTCACCTACGACGTCCCGCGCGGCCCGTCGTTCGCGATCGACGGCTTCCCCGAGCAGCTGCACAAGCCGATCAACGACCACAACGACTTCATCAACGTGATGTCCCCCACGTCGATGAAGCGAGTCGTGAACTGCATCAACACCGGCCGACGCTGCTGATCGGTCCTGCGGTGGGCGGATTCCACTCCGATTCGCCCACCGCCGGGGCCACCGCGTGGTCGACTCGGTCCGGGCGTCCGACGAGGGCCGCCGGAGAGGAACCCCGACGTGGCGTACGAACTGGACTTGAAGGACCGCCGGGCGCTGATCACCGGCGCCGGGCAGGGCGTCGGCCGCGGCATCGCCCACGGTTTCGCGGCGGCGGGCGCCGAGGTGATCGTCAACGACCTCCGCACCGAGCGGGCGCAGGAGGTCGTCGACGAGATCCGGGACGCCGGCGGGGCCGCGACCGCCTCGGCGTTCGACGTCACCGACTACGCGGCCGTCACCGCGGCGGTCGAGGCGCTGGGCGGCGTGGACATCTTGATCAACAACGCCGGCAACGCGGGCGTACAGGGCTTCGCGGGCCTCGGCCGGTTCGTCGAGACCACCCCCGCCGACTGGGAGCCGTTCCTCCGGGTCAACCTCTACGGCGTCCTGCACTGCGCCCATGCGGTGCTGCCGGGCATGATCGCCAAGGGCTGGGGCCGGATCGTGACGATCAGCTCCGACTCCGCCCGCACCGGTGAGGCGAACATGGCGGCTTACGCGGCAGCGAAGGCGGGTGCCGCCGGGCTCACCCGCTCGCTCGCGGTGGAGACCGGGCGGTACGGGATCACCGTCAACACGATCGCGCTCGGGACGATGCGCACCGAGGCCACCGAGGGGCTCTGGTCCGACCCGGAGAACCCGATGGCGAAGTCCCTGCTGAAGCGGTACGCGGTGCGCCGCCCCGGGCTGCCGGAGGACGCCGCCGCGCTGGCCGTCTTCCTGGCCGGGCCGCAGGCATCTTGGATCACCGGACAGACCTACCCGGTCAACGGCGGGATCTCCTTCGCGCAGTGAG
The DNA here is from genome assembly GCF_039536245.1 of Cryptosporangium minutisporangium. Taxonomy (NCBI): domain Bacteria; kingdom Bacillati; phylum Actinomycetota; class Actinomycetes; order Cryptosporangiales; family Cryptosporangiaceae; genus Cryptosporangium; species Cryptosporangium minutisporangium. The sequence goes on from NZ_BAAAYN010000062.1 coordinate 33,058, forward strand.
CTGGGTGCCCGGCGCCGCCGGGCTCCTCACCAGGCGACCGAGAAGTACTGGGTCTCGCAGAACTCCTCCAGGCCGGCGCGGGCGCCCTCGCGTCCGATCCCGGATTGCTTCACGCCGCCGAACGGCGCGGCCGGGTCCGACACCAAGCCCCGGTTGACGCCGACCATGCCGGCCTCGATCCGCTCGGCGAGGTGCAGGGCGCGGCCGAGGTCACCGGCGTAGACGTAGGCGGCCAGGCCCATCTCGGTGTCGTTCACCCACCGCAGCAGCTCCTCCTCGTCGGTCCACGCGACGATCGGCGCGACCGGGCCGAAGATCTCCTCGTCGAGGATCGCGGCGTCGACGGGCACGTCGGCCAGCACGGTCGGGGCGACGAACCACCCCTTCGACTCCGGCACCGCGGCGGTCGCCGCGACCCGGGCACCGGCCGCGACGGCGTCCTGCACCAGCGCGGTGACCCGGTCGACGGCCGCGCCCGAGATCAGCGGCCCGATCTCCGCCCCGCCGTCGGCCGGTCCCACGGTCAGCGCCTCGACCCGCGCGCCGAACCGGGCGGTGAACTCACTCACGACGTCGGCGTGCACGTAGAACCGGTTCGCCGCGGTGCAGGCCTGGCCACCGCCGCGGAACTTCGCGACCAGCGCGCCCTCGACCGCCGCGTCGAGGTCGGCGTCCGCGGTGACGACGAACGGCTCGTTGCCGCCGAGCTCCATCGACGTCTTGACGACCCGGTCGGCGGCCTGCCGGAGCAGCAGCTGCCCGACTCGCGTGGAGCCGGTGAACGAGATCTTGCGGACTCGGGGGTCGGCCAGCCAGGTGCCGACGATCGCCCCGGCGTCGGTGGAGGGCACGAGGTTCACCACGCCGGCCGGCACCCCGGCCTCGGCGAGCAAGCGCACCACGGCGATCGCGGTCAGCGGCGTCTCCGCCGCCGGCTTGAGCACGACCGTGCATCCGGCGGCGAGCGCCGGAGCGATCTTCCGCGTCGCCATCGCCGCCGGGAAGTTCCACGGGGTGACGAGGGCGGCGACGCCGACCGGCCGATGCGTGACGAGCGTCCGAGTGCCACCCGCGGGCGACGAGCCGTAGTCGCCGCCGGTGCGGACCGCTTCCTCGGCGAACCACCGGAAGAACTCGGCCGCGTAGACCACCTCACCGCGGGCGTCCGCGAGCGACTTCCCGTTCTCCACCGTGATCAGCGCGGCCAGATCGTCGGCGTCGCGCAGCATCAGCGCGTGGGCCCGGTGCAGGATCTCCGACCGGGCACGCGGTGCGAGCGCCCGCCAGCCGTCGAACGCGGCGTGCGCGGCGTCGACCGCCGCCGTCGCGTCCCGGGTGTCGGCGTCGGCGACCGCGGCCACGACCCGCCGGTGGGCGGGGTCCTCGACGTCGAACAGGCCGGCACCGCCCCGACGGTGTTCACCGCCGATGATCAGGCCGCGGGTCGGGTCGAGCGCTTCGATCAGTCCGGTCCTCATGCTTCCAGCGTCGCCCCGTCCGCCTATGCTGTCCAATACCTGTTCGTCATCCTTTCGATGCCTGCGAGGCATAGGTGGAGCTGCGCACCGTCGGGTACTTCGTCGCGGTCGCCGACGCCGGCACGGTGAGCGCCGCGGCCGAGGCCGTGCGGGTGACCCAGCCCGCGCTCTCCCGCCAGCTGCGCGGCCTCGAGCGCGACCTCGGCGTCGACCTGTTCGAGCGGGTCCAGGGCCGGTTGCGGCTCTCCCCCGCCGGGCGGGCGCTGCTCCCGCACGCCCGAGACCTGCTGGAGCGCGCCGAGGCGCTGCGCGCCGCCGCCGACCTGCACGCGCGCGGGCGGCTCACGCACGTCACGATCGCCGCGCCGACGACCACGCTGACCGACGTCGTCTCGCCGTTCCTCGCGACGCTCGCGCCGGACGACCCGGTGCCCGCCGTCTTCGCCTCCGACGGCCTCAGCGCCGACGAAGCACGGCGGCGCGGCGCGGATCTGGTGTTCACCGCCGGCCGGACGCAGCCGCCGCTGATCTCCCGTGCGCTGCCCCCGCTGTCGGTCTGGGCGTACGTTCCGCGTGGCCACCGGTGGGCCACCGCGTCGTCGGTGACGCTCGCCGACCTCGCCGACGCCGAGCTGGTCGTCCTGCCGGCGGGGCATCCGGCGCGCCTGGCGTTCGACGCCGCCGCGGTGACCGCGGGGGTCGCGCTGCCGGTCGCCGTCGAGGCGAGCAACGGCACCGTCGCCCAGGCGCTGGCCGCGGCCGGGCGCGGCGTGGCGGTCGTCTCCGACGATCCACGCTTCGACCTGGTCGGGTTGGCGGTGCTCGCGGGCGGGGGCGAGCCGGTCAGCGTGCGCCTCTCCTGCGCCTGGGACGCCCGGCATCCGGCCGCCGCACTCCTCGCCGACCTCGCGGCCCGGATCGAGCGGTACGTCGTGGCCACCTACGGTCCGGGCTACCCTGACCCCGCTTACGGGGAGGCGCAGTGGGACTGACTTACGCCGACGCGGTGCTGTTGCTCGGTGGCCGCCAGAACAAGATCGTGTCCGCACTGGACACGCTGACCGGAGGCGCCCTGCTCGCGGCGTCGGCCGGCGGCTCGGCGCTCGCGCTCAGCCTGTTCGACGCGAAGGGTGAGCTGGCGCGGCTCAGCCACTCGCTGGTCAACGGCTTGAGCGAGCGGATCCGCGGGCTCGGCCGGTTCGAGCGGAGCGAGCGGCTCGCCGCGGCACACGCGATCGTCGTCCTCACCGCGTACTTCGAGGAGCTGGCCGCCGCACCGCTGCCCTTCGCGCCGGAGCAGCTCCGGCTGTCCGCCGCCGACCAGACGCGCCTGGCCGGCCACCCGAGCGGCGGAGACGGGCTTCGCCCGGTGACCGCGGCACTGTTGCGAGCGGACGTTCCGCTCCCCGGCCCGGACCAGCCCTACGAGGCCATGGTGAGTACCCTCCGGGCGTACTACGAAACCCTGTCCAGGGCCGTCATCGACCTACTGAACGGACTGGCCGTCTGGGACGACCTGACCGAAACCGAGCGCGAGACGTGCGCCTCTACGCTCCGGCGGGCGCTGCCGCCCGGCGCCGTGGCCCGGTACGAGGAGCTGGTGCGCCGGCTGGCGCTGGAGTGCCCGGAGGTCGGTCTCTGGCTGAACCTCGTCGATCACCAAGCAACCCGTGCGGTCGTGCGCCAGGGATTCGACCAGCTGGAGCAGACCCTTGCCGCGCTGGCGTCCGGCCGGCTGCCGGACGATCGGCGGCACGCGCTGACCCGTGCGTACCGCGCCGACCTCGACCGCTCGATCGCGTCCACCGGTGACATCCCGGATGGCCTTCGGCTGCCCTCGCTGCACGCCGGGTACATCACCCCGCGGTTCTGCGTCGCCCGCGGCGGGCGCGGGGCGCGGTTCGCGGAGGAGTCCTGGTGGGACGACGTACCGGTCCGCGACGACCTCGAGGACTTCCTGGCCGGCTACCTGACCACCCCGCAGGCGACCGAGGCTCCGCTCCTGGTCCTCGGCCAGCCCGGGTCCGGGAAGTCGGTCCTGACCCGGGTGCTGGCCGGAACGCTTCCGCCGGGCGAGTTCCTCGTGGTCCGGGTGGTGCTGCGCGACGTCCCCGCCGACGCCGACCTGCAGACCCAGATCGAGGACGCCGTCCGCACCGTTACCGGCGAGGAGCTGACGTGGCCTGCGCTCGCTCGCAGCGGCGGGGGTGCGCTCGGCGTCGTCATCCTCGACGGCTTCGACGAGCTGCTGCAAGCCACCGGCGTCAGCCAGACCGACTACCTGCAGCGGGTGGCCGCCTTCCAGCAGCGCGAGGCCGATCAGGGACGTCCGGTCGCCGTGGTGGTGACCACGCGGACCGCGGTCGCCGACCGCGCCCGGACGGTGCCCGGCACGGTCGCGGTGCGGCTCGAACCGTTCGGCGAGAGCCAGGTCGCCCACTGGCTGGAGATCTGGAACGACCACAACGCGGTCGCGACGCCCGGCCGCCGACCACTGAGGCCGGCGACCGTCCTCGCGCACGGCGAGCTCGCCTCGCAGCCGCTGCTGCTGCTGATGCTCGCGTTGTACGACGCGGAGACCGACGCGCTGCGCTCCGACGAGCGGCTGCGCACCACCGAGTTGTACGAACGGCTCCTGCTGCGGTTCGTCGAGCGGGAGCTGCACAAGACCGGCACCGGGCCAGCCGACACCCACGCGATCGAGCAGGAGCTGACCCGGCTCGCCGTGGTGGCGTTCGCGATGTTCAACCGCGGCCAGCAGTGGGTGACCGAGGCCGAGCTCGACGCCGACCTGGCCGCGTTGTTACCGGAACCGGCCGCCACCGACCCGGCCGGCCGCGGCCTCCGAGCACCCTCGAGCGCCGCCGAGGTGGTGGTCGGACGATTCTTCTTCGTCCACGAGGCACGCGCCACCCGGGACGACACCCGGCTGCGGACCTACGAGTTCCTGCACGCCACGTTCGGCGAGTACCTCGTGGCCCGGCTGGTCACGCGGGAGCTGGACGAGCTGGTCGACACGGTCCGGCACGCCACCCGCCGCGGCCGTCCCCCGGCGGCCGACGACACGCTCCTGCACGCGTTGCTGTCGTTCGTGCCGCTCACCAGCCGGGCCACCACGGCGGCCTTCGTGGCCGAGCGACTGGCGACGTTGAACGGCCCGGACCGAGAGGCGCTCCGCGACGTACTGCTCGGGCTGTTCCGCCGGTCACTCGACGCCCGGCACGACGACCGCCACCGCGGATACCAGCCGTGGCGGGCGTCGCTCCCCGCCCGGTGCGCCACCTACTCTGCGAACCTCGTGTTGCTGGCCGTGTTCGCCGCCGGGGAGATCACCAGCGACGAGCTGTTCCCGGACGACGATTCACCGGTGGACCGCTGGCGGGACCTCGCGTTGCTCTGGCGGTCACAACTGCGGTTCTGGGGCACGGTGGCCGAGTCTCTCGCGGTGGAGCGGACCAGGGCTGACGGTCGTCGCCGCGTCCGGGTGCGGGCCCGGGAGACTCCCGCCGATCGCGGCGACATCTGGGGCCTGGATCCGCGGTGGTTCCACGACCTCGACCCCGCGATCGCCGGCCTCTGGTTCACCGGCTACCAGAGCGACGAGGTGGTCGCCGGGACGACCCTCGCCTGCGCGCAAGGGCTGGACACCCTCGTGCACGCGTTGGCGCCGCTGTTCGGCACGCTCGGCACCGCGGCCCTGAACACGTTCATCGACGCCCGCGCCGAGTACGAACTCCGTCGGTACCCCGGTCGGATGCCCTCCGACGGCGTCCCGGTGCCGTGGGAACCGGTCTCGGGTGTGCACGCGCTGCTCCGGCTGTGGCTGGCCCGCAGCCGGGACGCGCCGATCGACGACCTCGCCGGTGCGTACGCCGGGTGCCTGCCGTTCGCCCGCGACTTCGGTGACCGGCCTCCCGTCCACGGGTACCGGGAGCTCGTCCTGGGGATGTTCGCGCAGGATCGGGCGCGCCTTCCCGAGGACTTCGTCGCGTCGGCGATCACCTATCTGGGTGCCCGTTGAGTGCGTCGGCGGCGCGGTGCATGCGGGTGGCCAGCGTCCGCAGGTGCGTCCGCAGCTCGTCGGGTTCGACGACCTCGAACTCGAACCCGAACGTGCTGACCCAGACCGCGAGCTGGTCGAGGTCGTCCGAGCCGATCCGCAGCTGACAGCGGTCCGGCCCGCGCTCCTCCACGGTCCCGAGCCACTCCGGCACCTCGGCCCGGACGTCGTCCGGCGCACCGTGCAGGACCAGGACGGCCTCGTACCGGTACGGCACGCGGGTCAGCGCGACTTCGAGGTAGCGCGCCAGGTCCTCGGCGGGGAGCGGCCTCGGCGCGAAGCGCGGGCCGCCGGGCGTCCGGAGCCGGAGGCGGTCGACCCGGAACGTGCGCCAGTCGGCTCGGGCCACGTCCCAGCTGAGCAGGTACCACCGGCGCCCGGAGCTCACCAGGCGGTAGGGCTCGACGTCCCGCAGCGAGGTCTCGGCGCCGGCGCTGGTGTAGTCGAACCGTAGGCGGGTGGTGTCCCGGATCGCGGCGGCGATCGTGACCAGCGTCGTCGCGTCGACCGACGGGCCGCGGTGCGGCAGGCTCACGACCGCGGCGCTGAGCGTCGTGACCTGGTACCGCAGCCTCGACGGCAGCATCGGGTCGAGTTTGGTCAGTGCCCGCACCGAGCTCTCGGCGATGCCGGTGACCGCCGCTCCGGACGCGGCGCCGCGGAGCCCGACCGCGACCGCGACGGCCTCGTCGTCGTCGAGCAGCAGCGGCGGCAGCGACGCACCGGCGGCCAGCCGGTACCCACCGCCGACGCCGCCGATCGCGTCGATCGGGTAGCCGAGCGAGCGGAGCTTCTCGACGTCACGGCGCACGGTGCGGTCGGTGACGCCGAGCTCCTCGGCCAGATGGCCACCCGTCCACTCCCGGTGGGTCTGCAGGAGACCGAGTAGGCGCAGTAACCGCGCGGACGTGTCGAGCACGTGGTCGATTCTGCCGGGGATCGCGGACAGGAGTTGACCGCGATCGTCCGTACGGTCGGCGCATCGCTCCTCCCCCTGATCGGAGAAACCCATGACCGTGCTCGTCACCGGCGCCACCGGCAACGTCGGCCGACCGCTCGTCGACCAGCTGCTCGCCGCCGGACACCCGGTGCGGGCGCTGACCCGGAACCCGGCGACCGCCGACCTGCCGGCCGGCGCGGAGGTCGTCGCCGGGAACCTCACCTCCGACGAGGACCTGCCCCGGATCTTCGACGGTGTCACCGCCGCCCACCTGATCACGTTCGGCGACGACTACGCGCCGCTGACCAACGGACCGGAGATCGCCGCGGCCGCCGCCAAGGCCGGCGTCGAGCGCCTGACCGTGCTCCGGGGCGACGTCGAGCGGAGCCCGCTGGAGGAGGCGCTGGACGCCGCCGGGCTGCGGTGCACAGCGCTCTCGCCGGTCGAGTTCATGTCGAACACGCTCGGCTGGGCGGAGACGATCGTCGCCGAGGGCGTCGTCCGGGAGGGCTTCGCGACGGCGCGGAGCGCGCTGGTCCACGACGGCGACATCGCGGCGGTCGCGGCGACGGCGCTGACGTCCGAGAGCCACGCCGGCCGGGACTACTGGCTCACCGGGCCGGAGGTGCTCACCCCGCCCGACCAGGTCCGGATCCTCGCCGAGGTACTGGACCGGCCGATCCGGTTCGTCGAGCTGTCCCGGGACGAGGTCATCGCGCAGTGGCGCGCGGAGGGGTACGGCGCGGACGACATCGAGTTCTTCCTGACGATGCGGACCGACCCGCCGGAGGCCGGGTACACGGTGCTGCCGACGATCGAGGAGGTCACCGGCGCGCCCGCCCGCACGTACGCCCAGTGGGTGGCCGAGCACCGCGCCGCGTTCGGCGGCTGAATCCGGCGAAGCGACCGCCGGTGTCCCAGTGACCGCGCCCCAGCCTCAGCGCCCGCCGGTGAAGGAGGCCGCCGGCACGAAGAGCCGATGGCCGGAGCCGTAGGTGACCGTCGCTCCGGCCGGGCTCCATTCGACGGTGAGACGCTCGGCGTCCGTGCCGGTGCCCGCGTCGAGGCGGACGGGGTGCCCGTAGCCGCCGCTGGGGTCGCTGCCCAGCACCAGCACGTAGTGGTTCTCCCGCGATGCCGCAGCGCCGGAGGACTGGAGTGCCGCGATCGGCGCGCGCACGTGCCGGAGCACGGCGACGTGGCGAACGTTGTCGGCGTAGACGACCCCGGCGGGCTGGCGGTACACCGCGACGACGGTCGAGCGGGGCCACCAGAGCGCCACCGCGACCGCGAGCACCGCCACGATCGCCGCGCCGCCCAGCGCCCAGCGGAGCCCCGGCGGCCGCTTCTCCGGCAGCGGGCGGGTCGGGGGCGACGCGAGGACGTTCACGTCCGGAAGTGTGGCACCCCGGCGCACGCGCTACCGGTCGTCGGTCAACTCGCTCAGGAGCTGCCGCAGCTCGGCACCGGGCGCGCCGAAACCGCCACCGGCCTGCCGCCTGCTCAACTCCGGACGGTCGGCGAGGTGGTGCGGCGAGCAGGCGAACCGCATCGTGTGCCGGAGGAGCTGCTGGTGGTAGTCGAGCAGCACCGCCGCGCGGCGCCGCTGCGGGGTATCGGTCGGCAGCGCCTGCAGCAGGTCCCAGTAACGGCCGGACAGCCGGGACGCCGCACGGGCCCAGAACCCGACGACGTCGGCGCCCCCGGACAGCGCGGCCAGCGCGTCCTCGGCGATCGGCTGCAGGGAGACCGCCTCGCGCAGCGTCGCGGCGAGCGTCTCGTCCACGATGGTGCGCGCCACGATCGCTCACCTCCTCACCACGGGAGGAGATTCACTCTTCGCTGGACCCGCGCCGTGGTCAAGGCCGGTTGGTCAGCCGGAGCGTTGGGCCTGTCCCAGCACGACCCCGACCGCGATGCTCAGCGCTGCCAGCAGCGCGATCGCCACGGCCAGGACGATCCAGGTCCGCCGGCTGAAGCCCTCGTCCTCGCCTGACCAGGCGTCGATCCGGCGCCGGACCTCCTCGGACGAGAGCGGCTCGACCGGACCGGAGGGGAACGGGACGGGCTCGTCGTCGGGGGCCGCGTGCCGCCCTTTGCGCCGGGCGGGCGTGCGCCGGGGTGCGTCCACGGCCACCCGCGCGTCGTCAGCGGCGGCGCGCGCCGGTCCGTCGTCCCCGGCGATCGGATCCCGGGTGGTCGACCTGGATCGCCGCAGCGACCGGCTCACCGACCGGCGGCCTCCGCCGGTGGTGCCGGTCGCCGCCCGCAGCAGGTCCTCCTCGATCCGCAGCGGGGTCTCCGCGCCGGTCAACCAGGCCGGGCCCAGCTCGGCCGCCGCAGCCGCGGCGAGGAGCAGCCCGAAGTCCTTCGCCGACTCCGGGCGCTCCGAGGGATCCCGGCGCAGCGCCTGCCCGACGACCGCCGCGAATCGGTCCGGCATCCCGCCCGGCAGCTCGGGGCCGCGGTAGATCTGGTGGTGCAGCATCTCGGGCACCGGCAGGTCCACCGGGTACGGAGGACGCCCGGTGAGCATGTGGTAGGTCACGCCGGCCAGCGCGTAGACGTCGGTGGCCGGGCGAACCTGCTGCCCGAGGATCTGCTCCGGCGCGGCGTAACCGGGCGTTCCGACCAGCGAACCGCTGGTCACCATGCTGCCCTCGAAGATCTTGGCCAGGCCGAAGTCGGTCACCTTGGCCGCACCGTCGGCGGCGAACAGCACGTTGTCGGGCTTGACGTCCCGGTGCACGATCCCGCGGACGTGTGCCGCGTGCAGGGCGTCGGCGACCGACAGCGCGATCGCGCACGCCTCCTCCGGCCGTAGCCCGGCGTCGAGCCGGTCGGTCAGGGTTCCGCCCGGGCAGTGCTCCATCACCAGGACGCACAGGCCCTCGTCGTCGGCGTAGTCGTGGACGTGCACGACGTGTGGATGGTCGAACGCCGCCATCACCTGCGCCTCGGCGAGGAACCGACGCTCGGCGGCCGGGTCGTGCATCGACAGCACCTTGATCGCGACCGGCCGTCCGAGCTGGCGGTGGCGCCCCTCCAGAACCAGCCCGAATCCGCCGCTGCCGACCTGCCGCCCCAGCTCGTAGGAGGGCAGCGCATTCGCGATCTTGGCCCGGTCGAACAGCACGTCGCTAGCCATAGCACACGATCCCGGTTGCGACCCAACCCGACACCGATACCGTCGGACGGGTGGATGCCGTGCTGACCACCGCACGCTTGACGCTGCGCCCGGCGGCCGACGCGGACGTGGCCGCGCTGCGCGCGCACTGGGGCAGGCCGGAGGTCCGGCGTTTCCTGTTCGACGGCAGCCCGCCGACGTCGGCTCAGGTCCGCGAGCTGCTGCCGGTCGTCTGGGTGGTGTTCGAGCGCACGACGTCGACGCTGGTCGGCGCCGTGGGGCTGCGGACGCTGGACGGCGTGGGGCCGGAGGTCCTGTACAGCCTCGAGCCGGAGCACCAGGGACGCGGGTACGCGACCGAGGCGGTCGGCGCCGTGGTCGGCCACGCCCTGGGCGTCCTGCGGCTGCCGTGCGTCGTCGCCGAGGTCGATCAGGCCAACCGCGCGTCGGCCGCGGTGGCCGAGCGGCTGGGGATGCGACCGTTCGCCACCGTGCCGGGAGCGCTCGGGCCGCTGGTCCGGTACCGCCGGGAACCCGGCTGACGGCCCTGGCGACGACCGCCGCCGCGGGACGTGATCGGATCCGGAGCGTGACGATCGTGCGCTCGCTGCTGCTCTTCGCCCTCGCGGCGCTCGCCGAGATCGGCGGTGCCTGGCTGGTCTGGCAGGGCTGGCGGGAGCACCGCGGCGTGCTCTGGATCGCCGGCGGTGTGCTGGCGCTAGGGGCCTACGGGTTCGTCGCCACCTTCCAGCCGGATCCGAACTTCGGGCGGATCCTGGCCGCCTACGGCGGGATCTTCGTCGCCGGTTCGCTGGCCTGGGGCGTCGTCGTGGACAAGTTCCGGCCCGACCGGTGGGACCTGATCGGCGCCGTGATCTGCCTCGTCGGCGTCGCCGTGATCATGTACGCCCCGCGCGGGCACTGACCGCAACCTGCCTCGGACCGCGAGGAGTCCGCACACGCCCCAGACCAGGAAGAACGGGGACCACAGCAGCAGGTCCCAGCGCGCGGTGTCGGCGGTCGCGGCCGAGGTGTCGGCGAGCAGCCGTTGCACGCTGCCGACGCCCTGGAGAAGCGCCCGCGTGATCATCAGTACCGCCGCGGCCGCGACCGCGATCGCCGCGATCCGCCGCCGCGCGGCCGCCCTCAGAACGACGATCCAGGCCACGGCGAGTCCGACGCTCACCCAGTGCCCGAGCACCGTCGCGGGCTCACGCGCCAGCGCGGCCTCGATCGCCTCCGCCGGGAGCGGCGCCTGCCGGAGCCCGAGGGTGCCACCGAGTGCCCAGTAGAGCTTCAGCCCGCCGTACGCCGCGGTGCACGCCACCGCGGCGCCGAGAGCGCGCTGCCGGGTCACCGGAGTTCCCGGGTCCGGCGCTGGTAGGAGAGCACCATGGTCAGCCACAGCCCGGCCAGCACCGCCGACTGCAGCGCGCTCCCCACGGCTGACCAGCCGTCCGTGGCGAGCCGGAACACGACGAACGGCACGCCGGCCGCGAGCGGCACCAGCGCGCCCCACAGGCCGGTCAGGATCAGCCATCGGGGCGGCAACCACCGCGCGACCGCGCCGTCGCGGGGCACGACGGTGGCCACCGCGAGCAGCGCGGCGACCAGGCCGAGGGCGGCGAGCGCCCACTGCCGCTGGGGGACGTAGCCCAGCTGCTCGTACGCCTCGGGCGGTACGGTCGCCCCGCCGGGGAGACCCAGCCGGCCCTGCGTCGCGTAGTACGCCTTGCCGGCGGCGTACCCGAGGAACAGGGTCGCGCACAGAGCGGCTGGCCACACGTACCGGGGAACTCGCATGTCGGTGCCTCCTCGACCTTCGGGACGACACCTACGTTCCGCTCCCCACGTGCACGGCGCGTCGTGCGCGGGGCTACGGCATGCGACCAAAGTCGACGTGCGCAGTAACTATCGTCTGCTCGGGGCGTCGGACGCTAGAACAACGTCAGCGGCTCGACCGGAGCCGGATCGGGCAGCGCGGCCAGCCCGGGGATCCGGACCCGGACCTCGTCGTGGAAGCGGCGGGCGAGGGCGGGCGCGTCGGCGTTGTCCGGAGTGTGGACGAACACCGTCGGTGAACGGCCCTCCCGCAGCCAGCCGACGACGGTCTCCACCCACGGCTGCCAGCCCTCGACGGTCCGCGCGGTGTCGTCCCGGCCGAGGTACCGGACGATCGGCCGGTCGGTCAGGGCGATCGAACGCCGCGCCACCCGCGGCTTCTTCGTCCAGGCGTCCCGTTCGGCGTCGCTCGTCGGCGGCGATCCGAAGAGCGCGGTCGTGTCGAACGGCACCCACTCGGCGCCGACCGTGGCGAGCACCTGTTCGAGCGCGCCGGTCGCGCGGGCGTCGTCGAAGAACGCCGGGTGACGAACCTCGACCGCGTACCGGAAGGAACCGGGAAGGCGCCGGAGGAAGCTCGCGAGCACGGACAGGTCGGACGGGGCGAACGAGCCGGGCAGCTGGATCCAGAGCGCGTGCGCTCGCGGGCCGAGCGGTTCGACCGCGTCCAGGAACGCCCGGACCTCCTGGTCGACGCCGGTGAAGCGGCGCTCGTGCGTGACGATTTTCGGGAACTTCACCACGAACCGGAAGCCCGGGTCGGTCTGCTCGGCCCAGGTTGCCACGGTCTCCCGCGGCGGCGTCGCGTAGAACGTCGTGTTGCCCTCGACCGCGTCGCACCATCCCGCGTAGGCCCGCAGGCGCTCACCGGCCGGCAGCGGGTGCGGGACGAATCGCCCCTGCCACGGTCGGTGCGTCCACATCGCGCACCCGACGGCAAGCCGCACGTGCCCAGCCTCGCTCTCCGCTCGCGTGGTCGACGTCCCAGCCTACTGTCGTGAGTCAGAGGTTCGTCACCGAGAAGTAGAAGGCAGACGGCTGGTGAAGCCGGGCGCGGACGCATCAACGCGTCAAGACACTAGGTGGCCAAGAGCGGAGACGGGGTGCCGCGGTGGCCAGGCTCGGTCTTCCCGTCCTTCTCGGTTCGCTCGTCCGCTTCGTCGCGCTCGTCCGGGGTCTCGTCGCGCTTCTCCGCCTCCGCGGGCTCCGGATCCGGCGGCGGAGGCTCCAGCAGCCGGCTGCCGCGGACGTCCCGCAGCAGCTCGTACGCCGCGATCACCAGCGCCACGAGCATCAGCGCGGACAGGACCTTGCGGTCCACGTACGTCCCCGGGGGCCCGCCCCGCAGCATGAACGGCAGGTACGACAGGAACGACCCCGCCTGGACGATCAGCGGGAGATACCAGCGCCGGGGCACGTAGAAGGCGAGGACGAGCGTCAGTACGTCGGCGAGGTAGAAGTAGCGCTCGTGCATCCGGGGCTGGAGGAACGGCACCAGAATCGCGAAGCACGCGGCCGCCGTGACGATCCGCGTCCGGTCCAGCTCGGTGCGGGTCGCGGTCAGTACCCAGCAGATACCGAGCACCACCGCGGCGGCGAGCAGCGTCCCGATCGCGGCCATCTCCACGGCGCCGACCCGCACGTCGAAGAACTGGTAGATGGTCGGCCCGCCGCGGGTCAGCCGCTTCGGGTCGTCGAGCTGGTGAATGTAGAGCGTCAGGACCTCGATCGGGTCCCTCCCGATCAGCATGATCGGGACGTCGATCGCGACGTAGACGACCGGCGCGATGAGCAGCGTCCGCCAGCGCACCAGACCGGCCAGCAGGAGAAGCGCGAGCACCGGGAAGATGAAGACGCCCAGCGGCTTGAACGCGTAGGCGAGCGCGCAGAACGAGACCGCAAGCCACGGCCGGTCGCGGAGGAAGAAGTAGAGCGCTCCGACCGCGAACGACGCCCAGATCGAGTCGCACTGGCCGTACATCGACGCGTTGAGGACCACCGTCGGCATCAAGACCGTGATCAGCGCGGCGGCGGTCGGGATCCGCCAGCCGCGGTACCGGAGCGCGACGATGCGGTAGACGAACCAGGCGAGCACCACGTCGAAGACGACGAAGATCGCCTTGAGGTTGAACAGCAGCTCGCCGGGAAGCCAGCCGGCCAGCATCAGCAGGTACAGGAACGGCGCGTTGTAGTTGCCGACCGGAGAGTCCCAGCCGTGCTCCTGTAAGTGGGCGTACCAGTCGAAGAAGACCCGCATGTCGTCGGTGACGTAGTCCCGCCCGACGAGCCGGGCAGCCACGGCGATCGCCACCAGGGCGGCCAGCACGGCCCACTCGGAGGCGGGAATCGATCGCAGGCGTTGCACACTCATGCCAGGAGAACTCCGTCAACCGGGGGCTTCGAGCACCGCAAGGCGCGCGCGATGATCGTAATAGGCCCGTCACGCGCGCCGTACTCGGCCGTGACAACCGCTAGGTCTCGCCGCGGGCCAGGCGCGCGAACTGGTCGAACGGAATCTGCCGCACCAGCGGGTCGGCGTGCCGGTGAACGATCTCCCACCGCTCGCCGGCCCGGCGGAACACCAGCGTGACCCGCAGCGACCAGTCCTGGTCGGGGTAACCGCCGACCTCGCCGTGCTGTCGCTCCACCGCCACCAGGACGGCCAGCGACCCGGAGACATAGGACTCCACCACGTCCAGCCAGGCCTCGCCGGAAGCGAAGAACTCCGCGGTCGCGGCCGCGCCCTCTTCGGTGTAGACGAAGCCGCGCGACGTCTCCCCGCCGTAGGGCGGCATCAGCGTGTAGTCGTCCGGGTGGTCGAAGAGCGAGAGGTAGTGGTGGATGTCGCCGCGAATGTACGCGGCCGCCGCCTCGTCCATCGCCCTGATCAGCTCGGCCAACTGATCCTCGGTGATCTCCGCCTCCGCGGTCATGGCGACATCATCCTCCGCCGAGCAGCGGCGGGCGAGGCCTCCGCGGAGATCGGGCGAGATCGGGTGGTTCCCGGAGTGTTCGGACCGGCGCAGTTCACCCGAGTTAGGGACCTGCTGTGATTCAGCGCTCATACGGCTTGAAACGGATCTCTAAGCTGTGTGATCTCTCAGGATTCACACTTGTCCGCGTAGGTTGCAGACGTCACCGATCGCTTGGAGTTTCTCGTCGATGACCGCGTCCGTCGGCTCCCGCCTGCCCTCCGCACGCCCACGCGAGCTGTATCTGGACGCGTTACGGACGGCCGCGATCGTGCGGGTCGTGGTCTACCACACCTTCGGCGGAGCGTGGCTGAGCTGGGCTTTCCCCGCCATGGGCGTGATGTTCGCGCTGGCCGGCGGGCTGATGGTGAAGTCGTTGGACCGGCAGCCGGCGACCACCGTGATCCGGAACCGCGTGCGCCGGCTGCTTCCGGCGCTGTGGCTGTTCGGCGCGGTCATGATCCCGGTGATGATCTGGCAGGGTGGCGCACTGGGCACCTGGTCCGATTCGGACACCGGCGACCCGATACCGCTCTGGCACCTGGTGTTCTGGCTGGTGCCGATCTTCGATCCGCCCGGCAACGAGTGGGGCGAGAACGCCACGGTCGTGCTCTGGTACCTGCGCACCTACCTGTGGCTGGTCGCGCTCAGCCCGCTGCTGCTCCGGGCATTCCGCAAGTGGCCGGTCCCGACGCTGATCGCTCCGCTGGGCATCATCGTCGCGCAGGCGTTCGGGCTGATTCCCGAGGCGGACGACGGTCTGCTCTGGGCGCTCCTCTCCGACCTCGGCATCTTCGCGCCGTGCTGGATCCTGGGGTTCGCCCACCGCACCGGCGCGCTCAACCGGATTCCGGTCCCCGCGTTGCTGACGTTCGTCGCGGTTGCCGGGGGCGCCGGCATCGCGTGGGCGCTCACCCACCCGTCGGAGACCGACACCGGGTTCTCCTACGACCTCAACGCGATCCCGATCGCGCAGGCGCTCTGGTCGATGGCGATCATCGTCCCCCTGCTGCGGTTCGCTCCGGAGGCGAGCTGGATCGGCCGGACGCCGGTCCTGGGTCGGTTCGTCGCGCTGGTGAACGCGCGAGCCGTGACCATCTATCTGTGGCACAACATCCTGATCGACATGTCGTACCTGATCAGCGAACGGATGGAGGGGATCGGGGGGATCTGGGAGTCCGGCATCACGTACCACCCCGCCTGGATCTTCGGCACGACGTGGGTGCTGATCCTGTTGGCGGTCGTGGTGTTCGGGTGGGTGGAGGATCTGGCCGCCCGGCGACGTCCGCGGCTCTTCCCGGTCGGTCCGTCCGCGGCCGCGCAGCGCGCGGCGCACGAGGCGGCGGCCGCCGATCCACCCATTGCCGATCCACGGAGCTATCCACCGGGCGCCGACTGGCGCGGTGATCCCGCGCACGTACCGGCTGCCCGCGGGTCCGCTCCCCCATCCCAGGCCGGTGGCTACCCGTCGGCCGCGCATCCGTACGGCCCCGGGCCGGTGCACCCGGAGGGCTACTCGACGCCGGAGCCCGGCTACTCCGGCCGACACCGCGGGCGGCGGCGTGCCGACCGTTGAGCCGCCGGACCGACCCACTCCGTCGACCGCGGTCTCGGCCGAGGCGACCGCGAAGCAACTGGTCGTCCTCGCGGCCGCGATGGCGCTGCTGTGGCTCGTCGTCGGCCGGGACAGCGTCTCGCCCGCGTACGCCTCGGACCGCCCGACGCAGGCCGAACGCGCCGCCGTGTACCGCGTCGATTGGAAGGCACCCAGCGGCCGGTGGGAGGTGTGGGCCTGGGGGGTGGCCCCCGAGTCGCGGCGGAGCATGCTCACCCAGGCCCGCAAACGCTCCTGTATCCGGAGGTCACCTACCCACCGGTGCCGGGTGACGGTCGAGGCCGTGGTGGACAGTGTCTCCGCCGCGCACGCCTATCGGCGCTCCCGGTGCGAGGCCGTCGAGGACCCGCCGCCCGGTTGTTAGCGCCTAGCCGGTTGGAACAGCTCGATCAGGTTGCCTGCCGGATCGCCGACGAGGATCTGCCGACCGCCGGGGCCGGACACCGGCTCGCTGCGGAACGACACGCCCGCGCCCTTCAGCCGGTCGATCTCCGCGTCCAGGTCGTCGACGACGAGGTGAATGCGGTTCCGGCCCGGGCCGGACGCCTCCGCCGGAGTGGCCCGGGTGCCGGAGCTCGCGGGCCCGGACAGCAGCAGCCGCAGCGGTCCACGGACGACGTCGGCGAACGCGGTCGGCGCGGGACTGTCCTTCAGCGTGAAGCCGAGGTGAGCGGTGTAGAAGTCGACGGCGGCCGGGACGTCGTCGACGACGTAGCGGACGCTCGCGTACTCCTCCGATGTGGTCATGACACAGCCTCCTTCGGGCTGGTGGTGGTGAGGACCGGCAGGAGGTGCCTCACCCGGGTGTCGATGTCGGCGGCGGTCCGGGAGAACACGGTGGGACCGCCACCGGAGGGGTCGGCGACGCTCCAGTGCATCCGCCGGGACGCAGCGCCGAACTCCGGGCAGACCTCGCGGGCCTTGTCGCAGAGCGTGATCACGAAGTCGAAGCGGCGGCCGGTGAGCGTGTCGAGATGCCGCGGCCGGGCGTCGGCGACGTCGATGCCGTAGTCGTCCCGCAGCACCCGCACCGCGTCGGGGTGCAGCTGCGGACGTGGTGCGCTCCCGGCGCTGATCACCGTCACCGCCTCGGCGGCGTGCGCCCGGAGCAGTGCCTCCGCGATCGGGGAGCGCGCGCTGTTGCCCGTGCAGACGAACAACACCGCCGGACGGTCGTCGGGCCCCGGGGGAAGCGGATCCCCCGCCGACCCCGACCGGGTCGTCCGCAGGGCCGGGTGCAGCGCGGGGTGCAGGGCCGCTCCGGCGCCGGTGAGCCCGTCGGCGCAGCGGTCGAGGTCCAGGTGGTAGTAGGTGTCCCGGCCGTCGAAGCTGCTCCGCCCGGCGGTGACCAGGCCTTCGTCGCGCAGGAGTCGCAGGTGGTAGGAGACCAGGTTCTGCGGCTCACCGACCCGCGCGACCAGCTCGCGCACCCGCAGGTCGCTGGAGGCCAGCTCGGCCAGTAGCTGCCAGCGCAGCGGATGCCCGGCGAGACGCACGAACGCCGGAACGGATCGGCTCGACGAGGCCATACCCGACGATACATCAAACTGGCTTGATCTATCACCCATTCACCGAGGCAGTCCCTGCACGGCCGGCTTCCGGGAGCTGACCGGCGGTTCGACAGCGCGGCGGGGTGGGCATGGTGGGAACGTCCGCACCGGACTTCGCAACGACCACGCCGCCGCCACGACCACGCAGCCGCCGGGAGACCGCCATGCCTCTAGCGATCGAGGACTACGCCGTCATCGGAGACACCCACACCGCCGCGCTGGTCGGCAAGGACGGATCCATCGACTGGCTGTGCGTCCCCCGCTTCGACTCGGGCGCGATCTTCGCCGCGATTCACGGCACCGAGCAGCACGGCCGCTGGCTGCTCGCCCCGGCCAGCCCGGTCCGCGCGGTCCGGCGGCGGTACCGCGGCGACACGCTCGTGCTGGAGACCGAGTTCGACACCGACGAGGGCACCGTCCGGGTCATCGACTTCATGCCACCGCGCGGCGAGGCACCGGACGTCGTCCGGATCGTGGAAGGCGTGCGGGGCCGCGTGCCGATGCGGATGCACCTCCGGCTGCGCTTCGACTACGGGCGGGTCGTTCCGTGGGTGTACCGGGAGCAGGGCGACCTGGTCGCCGTCGCCGGGCCGGACGCGGTCTGGTTGCGCACGCCGGTCGAGACGTACGGCGAAGACCTCGCGACCCACGCGGAGTTCTCGGTCGGCCCCGGCGACCGCGCACCGTTCATCCTGACCTGGCGGCCCTCGCACCTGCCGCCGCCGGAGCCGCTGGACCCGGTCGTCGAGCTGGGCGCCACCGAGGGTTACTGGCAGGGCTGGATGTCGGCGTGCACGTACGAGGGCGAGTGGCGCGAGGCCGTCGTCCGCTCGCTGCTGACGCTGAAGGCCCTGACCTACGCGCCGACCGGCGGGATCGTCGCCGCGGCGACGACGTCACTGCCGGAGGCGCTCGGCGGGGTCCGCAACTGGGACTACCGGTTCTGCTGGCTGCGCGACGCCACGATCACCCTGCAGTCGCTGCTCTACTCCGGATTCCAGGCCGAGGCGCAGGCCTGGCGCAAGTGGCTGCTGCGGGCGATCGCCGGCGACCCGGCGGAGATGCAGATCATGTACGGGATCGCCGGTGAGCGCCGGCTGACCGAGTACGTCGCCGACTGGCTGCCCGGCTACGACGGCCTCCCGGTGCGGATCGGCAACGCCGCCGCCGAGCAGTTCCAGCTCGACGTCTACGGCGAGGTGATGGACGCGCTGCACCAGGGCCGCCGCTCGGCGTTGAAGGCCCACGATCCGGCGTGGGGCCTGCAGGTGAAGCTGATGGCGTTCGTGGAGGAACACTGGCGGGACCCGGACGAGGGCATCTGGGAGGTCCGCGGCGGCTCGCTGCAGTTCACCCACTCCAAGCTGATGGCGTGGGTGGCCGCCGACCGCGCGGTCAAGGGCGTGGAGCAGTTCGGCCTGTCCGGCCCGGCCGAGCGGTGGCGCGCGCTGCGGGACGAGATCCGCGCGGACATCCTCACCCACGGGTACGACGAGAAGCGGCAGACGTTCACCCAGTCGTACGGCTCGACCGAGCTCGACGCGGCGCTGCTGATGGTGCCGCTCGTCGGTTTCCTGCCCGCCGACGACCCGCGGGTGCGCGGTACCGTCGCCGCGATCGAGCAGGAGCTGCTCGTCGACGGCTTCGTCCAGCGTTACACCCAGCCTCCGGAGCCCGGCGTCGACGGTCTGCCCGGCGGCGAAGGGGCCTTCCTGGCCTGCTCGTTCTGGCTCGCCGACAACTACGCGTTCGCCGGGCGCCACGACGAGGCGCGCGAACTGTTCGAGCGCCTGCTGGCGCTGCGCAACGACGTCGGCCTGCTGTCGGAGGAGTACGACCCGAAGGCTGGGCGGCTGGTCGGCAACTTCCCGCAGGCGTTCAGCCACGTGCCGCTGATCGACACCGCCCGCAACCTGACGTCGGCCCGCGGTCCCTCCGAGGCACGGCACGAAGAGCACAACCGACGGACGTAGGACTCGGGGTTGGGTTTCGCTAGCGGCCCGGGTCCGTGGCGAGCGTGTACACGTGGACGGAGACGGTGCGCCCGTCGGGGCACCGGGCCGCGGCGAGCACCCGCCGGTACCCGTCCCCCTCGAACTCGTCGAGGCGTTCCCAGTGCTCACCGAGCGAGCGCGCGGTGAAGACGAGCCCCTCGACCTCCGGCCCGCGCTCGTCCAGGACGATGCCCGGGTACCCCAGGTCGGCTCCCCAGCCCTCTTTGCGGAGGTGCCCCCGGATCGTCGCCGGCTCCCAGGTGCCGGCGAGATCGGCGAGGACGTGCTCGTTGGGTCGCCCCGGCGCCAGGCTGCCGTACACGAACAGCCGGTCGGTCATGCTGTCGACTCCACCGACCGAGACTGCATACGACGCAGCCTACGAGAACGCCGATGCCGGCGCGGCCGCTACCGATAACCGTCCGGAACGCATTTTCCGCCGCTGGCGGGCTCGGTAGGAGCGCCGCAGGGCGCCGCCCACCGCAAGTTCATTCGAACAGGTCGCGGTGGGCGCGGCTCCACTCGACCCGCTCGGCCACCTCGTCCAGCACACCCGCGTCCCGCCAGGCGACCTGCGGTTGTCGTCCCTGGGCGGCGAGCGCGCGGGCACGCCGCCCTACCTGCTCCTGCTGGGTGATGACCTCGTCCACCAGACCCGCGGTCGACGACAGCCCGTAGGCCTCGGCAAAGCGTTCCAGCCGTCGACGCCGGTCGGGCGCGGCGGGGTACCGCAACGACTCGCGGCAGAACTGGTCGTCGCGGAACGGCGCGACGTACTCCAGCGCGTAGGCGACGTCGTGGACCGGCCGAGCCGGCCAGGCGTAATCCCAGTCGAGGCTGCCGACCGGCTCGCTCCCCCGCCACACCAGGTTCCACGGACCGAAGTCGCCGTGGCACACCAGCTCGTCCGGCCCGACGGCACCCGCGCAGGCGGCCCATCCGGCCGTCGCGTCCGGCCGGAAATCGCGGACCGCGTCGTGGTAGGCCCGCAGCAGCCGAGCCATCGCGCGGAGTCCGGCGTCCTCGACCACCCTCCCCCAACCGTCCGCGCCGGAGTCCCCGTCGAGGTAGGTCAGGACCTCGCGCCCGTCCGCATCGATGCCGAGCAGCCGCGGCGAGAACGGGAACCCGACGCGCTCCAGGTGCAGCAGGAGCTCGTGCACACTCGTCGACCACGGATGCAGTGGCCGCCGCACGGTGTCGCCGATGCGGACGACCCGCCGATGGGGCTCGTCCTGCAGCACCTGCTCGTCGGCCATGCCGCGGAGGCTAGCGCGGCGACCACGAACGTTCCTCGGGTCCGACGCGTCGTGCGGCACAGGTCCCGGCAGCAGGATGGGCTGCTGCGCGTGTGCAGTTGTGCAGGCTGTAGCAGGTCAAATTGCACACGCATCGCGCATCGCTTGCGCAGAACCGGACTCTAGGGCTGGTATCGGGCGCTCAGCTTGCTTCCCAACGCACTCCGCCTCCGACGTCAGCGACCCCGGCGAATGATTGTGATCACCGCACTCGCCGGACGTCGCCCGGTCAGCCGAGGAGCTCCTCCGGGCTGGCCGACGACGGGAATCCGGTGCTCGCTCCCCACATCTCCGCGAACCGGCCGTCGACGACGCGGAAGATCTCGAACAGCTCGGGCGGCGTGCCCTCCGTGGTCGCGACCCCTTCGACCGCCGAGCGAACGGCGGCCTTGTCACCGTCGACCAGGATGTCCTGCGCCACCACCCGCATGCCGGGGAACCGAGCGGTGAGCGCGCGCCAGGCGTCCCGGCCGGCGTCGAATCCGGTAGCGGCGAGCGGATGGCTGACGAAGTCGGGCGTGTGCAGGTCGGCGGCGTCGTCGAACTGGCGGGTGTTGAAGCACTCCTGCATCCGCCGCACCAGGGTGCTGACGTCTTCGGGTCCGGCCATCGGCGTCTCCTCTCCTCGGGCTGGGACCGCGCGGCAGTAAGCGGTGCGCCGCCCCGGTTAGGCCTCAGCGTAGCCGGTGCGCCGCCCCGGTTATGCTCGAACCACGATGTCCACGCCACCAGCCGTCCCCGGCAGCGACCGCGAGCTGCGCGCCGACGCGCGTCGCAACCGGGAGCGCGTGCTGCGCACCGCGCAGCAGTTGTTCGCGACGGAGGGCCTGGGAGTGTCGCTGGACGAGATCGCCCGCCGTGCGGGCGTCGGCCCCGGCACAGTGCACCGGCACTTCCCGGCCAAGGAGGCCCTGTATCTCGCCGTCGCGACCGACATGCTGCAGGCGCTGGTGGCCGAGGCGGAAGCACTCGTCGCCGGCGACGATCCCGCCGCGCTCTTCTCGCTGCTGTCCCGGATGATCACCACGGGCGCGGAGAACGCGGCGGTCAAGAGCGCGCTGACGGCGGCCGAGTTCGACTTGCGCACCGCCGCCCCGGACCTCGCGGCAGCGCTCACGCGTCACGTCGCGGACCTGCTGGAGCGCTCCCGCGCAGCCGGCTCCGTGCGCCCGGACGCCACTGCCGACGAGGTGATGGCGCTCGTCGCCGGAGCGTTCGCCGCGATCCGGCACGCCGGCGCCGAGACCAGCCGCGAGCGCTCGGCGCACCTCGCCCAGCTCATCCTGGACGGCCTGCGGCCGCGGTGAGCAACCCGCCGAAAAGAGTAAGCCGCACCGGAGCCGCAACCGACGGAACCCCGTCTCGCACCCTGGCCGCGATCAGATGGCGGCATGCCCCGTCTCGCTGGTTCTCCCGGTGACACCCGCCTCGACGGGGTGTCCCGGCGTGGGCTCGCCTACGTCGTCGTCGGTGGCGCGCTGGCGGTGGCCACGCTGGTCGCGCCGATCGACTGGCGCGCCGCCTTGTACCTGGCCGCCGTGGCACTCGGCGCCGGAACGCTGGTCTGGGGGGTGCTGCGCAGTCGGCGCTGCGGCTCCCGGTGGGCCGGCGGACTGCTCGCGGCCGGGGTACTGCTCCGGGTCGTCGCCGACCTGGGCTGGATGGGGCACGTGGCGCTCTACGGGCCGGAAGTTCCGGCGACGTCGTGGTCCACCGCGAGCTACGGCCTGCACTATCTCGTGCTCTCCGCGGGGGTGGTCGCGCTGCGCGACCGCCGAGCGCCGTCCCGGATCGGCCTGCTGGACGCCGGGATCACCACTGCCGGCCTCCTGCTCCCGGCCTGGACGTTCGCGGTCGAGCCGTATCTGCACGCGGGCCACGCGTCGACCGCGACGGCCGCGGCCACAGTCGGTTACGTCGCGTGCGACCTACTGCTGCTCGCCTGCGTCGCCCGACTGCTGATCGGCTCGTTCCTGCGGACGACCGGGTCCCGCCTCCTCGCGGCCGGGCTCGGCGTGCTGCTCGTCGCCGACGGTTTTTACCTCGGTGGCACGGCCCTCACCGGCTCGACCGAGGCGCTGCCGCCCGCCAACTTTGGCTGGGCCGTGTCCTACCTGCTGTTCGGTGCGGCGGGTGCCTGGTACGCGCGGGCGGCGTCCGACGTCCGTGTGCTGCCTGCGCCGCCGCCGGCCAAACCGGCGCCGCGGCCCACCGGCGACCGGCTCACCTGGCGACGGGCCGGCGTCTTCGCGCTGGTGGCGATCTCGGCTCCGGTGTTCTGGGTGATCGACGGAGCGGACGGTGGAGGCCAGCTGTCCGGCCCGGCCGACCGCGTCGTGCCCGCCGTCATCGTCGCGGTGCTCTCCGCGCTGCTCATCGTCCGCCTCGTGGTGGTGGCGAGGGTCGCCCAGGCGCGCGCGGCCGAGCTGGCCGAGCGCGAGCTCGCGCTCAGTGCCGCGCTCGAGCGGCAGGAAGCGCTCCAGGAGCAGCTGGCCGCCCGCGCACTGCGCGACCCGCTCACCGGGTTGGGCAACCGCGCGCTGCTCGCCGACCGGCTCACCGCGGCGCTGGCTGCCGGCCCGGGCGCGCTCACCCTGCTGCTCTGCGACCTGGACGGGTTCAAGGAGGTCAACGACACCCTCGGCCATCCGGTCGGCGACGAGCTCCTGCTCGAGGTGGCCGCGCGTCTGCGGGCCGGTGTGCCGGACGAGGCGACGGTGGCCCGGCTGGGCGGCGACGAGTTCGCCGTGGTCCTGCCGACGGCCGACGCGGACGCCGCCCAGCGGCTGGCGGACCAGATCGTCGCCGGGCTCGCCACGCCGTACCCCATCGCCGACCGGCACCTGCACGTCACGACGAGCGTCGGCGTGCTGGTCGCGGATGCCTCGACCACGTCGGCCAGCGACGCTCTACGCGACGCGGACCTGGCGCTCTACGCGGCCAAGAACGCCGGCAAGAACCAAGCGGTCGTCTTCACACCGGAGCTGCGGGCCGCGCGGCTCGCCCACAGCCGGCTCGTCGCGGGGCTGCGTGACGCGCTGGTCGCCGATGGCCTCCGCCTGGACTACCAGCCGGTCGTCGATCTGCACAGCGGCCGCTGCCAGGCCGTGGAGGCCCTGCTGCGGTGGACCGACGCCGACGGCCGGTCGGTGCCGCCGAGCCAGTTCATTCCGGTGGCCGAGGAGAACGGGCTGATCGTGCCGATCGGTGCGTGGGTGCTGCGGCGCGCGTGCGCGGAGGCAGCGGCCTGGTACCGCACCGACGGCGTCGCGGTCGCGGTCAACGTGTCCGGAGTGCAGCTGGCCGATCCCGGCTTCGTCGACGTGGTGACCGACGCGCTGGCGGCGGCGGGCCTGCCCGGGGCGGCGCTGATCCTCGAGGTGACCGAGTCGGTGCTCGTGACCGGCGGTGACCTGCCGGCCGCGCAGATCCGCGAGCGGCTGACCAGGCTGCGGGCGGCCGGGGTCCGCGTCGCGATCGACGACTTCGGCACCGGCTACTCGTCGCTGGCCGCACTGCGTCAGCTCCCGGTCGACATCCTCAAGATCGACAAGAGCTTCATCGCCGGCTCCCCCGACACGGGCCCGGNGCCGCACTGCGTCAGCTCCCGGTCGACATCCTCAAGATCGACAAGAGCTTCATCGCCGGCTCCCCCGACACGGGCCCGGCCGATCCGACGTTCACCCGGGCGATCCTCCACCTGGCACGCAGCCTGCAGCTCACCGCGATCGCCGAGGGCATCGAGACCGAGGAACAGGCTGCGATGCTCCGGGCTCTGGGCCGCCCGATGGCGCAGGGCTACCTGTTCGCCCGGCCGGCGCCGGCCGCCGCGATCACCGCCTACCTCGACCGGGACCGTGGCGCGGCGGAGCGACGCTGGCTGGACCACGTCCCCGCGGCACTGACGCTGCAGGCCTGACCGCCCGAGCAGGGTGCTGACCGCCGGCTACGGGACGACCGAGCCACCACCGCGGATCGTCGCGGCGTCCTCGGGCCGCCCCATCCGCTGGTAGGTCGTCGCCAGGCTCGTCCGGCACTTGACCGCGTTCGGATGATCGTCGCCCAGCGCTCGACCGAACCGTCGCAGCGTGTCGGTCAGCAGCTCGGCCGATTTCGCGTACTGCCCGATCTCGCGGTAGCTGACACCCAAGTTGTGGCTGGTCTGCAAGGTGTCGGGATGGTCGGGACCGTGCATCCGCCGCCGGATGGCGAGGTTGGTCTCGTGCAGGTCGACCGCTTTGGCGTGCCCGTGGACCTCGCTGGTGTTCGCGGCCACGTTGTTGCGGATGGTGAGGGTCGCCGGGTGCTCCCGCCCGAGGGTGCGCTCCGCCATGCGGAGCGCACGGCCGTTGATCTCCAGTGCGTGTTCGTACTGCCCGGACGCCGAGTAGCAGGCGGCAAGATTGACGACGGTGTGGAGGATGTCGGGATGGTTGGGGCCGAGCACCCGTTCCTTCGCCGCGAGAACGTCCCGGTGGATCTGGGCGGCCTCCGCCGGCGACCCGGTCTCGGTCAAGATCATGGCGAGGTTGTTGCGGGCCGCCAGCGTGTCCGGATGGTCGCGGCCCAGCACCCGCTCGGACGCTGCGGCCGCCCGGCGCTGCCAGGTGAGGGCCTCCGCGTGCCGGCCCCTCGCCCAGAGAGTGATCGCCAAGTAGCTGGTGCGCGCGATGGTGTCCGGGTGGTCAGGCCCGAGAAGCCGCTCCGACGTGGTGAGGACCCGCTGCTGCAGCTCCGAGGCCTCACCGTATCGGCCCTGCTGGTAGAGCGAGATCGCGAAATCGCTGTCGCGGTAGAGGCTCTCCTCACTCGGCCGGTTGTCCACCCTTGCCTCCTCGAGGTCACCGGAGCACGCTCGCGCCGATTACAGTGCACCCGATCCTCGCAACGGACGCCGACCGCCGCCTCGCGATCCCCGAAGTCGGGTACGGCTGACGAGCGGACACACCCGAGCCCGGAAGGGGCGCACTCCGATGGGACTGTCTGATCTCGACTCCGCGACGCGGCACCGCCAGATCGCGGCCACCTTCACCGATCGCGCCCGCGGCGCCGAGCGGTGGGACGCCCCCGCGCCGGTGTCCGGTTGGACGGCCCGCGACGTGGTGCGCCATCTCGTCGAATGGTTCCCCCCGTTTCTCGCCTCCGGCGCCCAGGTCGTCCTACCCGGCGGGCCGAGCGTGGACGACGACCCGGTCGGCGCCTGGCTGACCCAGAGCGACGCCGTGCAGGCACTGCTCGACGACCCGGACACGCCGCAGCGGGTGCTGGTCAACCGGCACCTCGGCGAGATACCGCTGGATCAGGCGATCGACCGGTTCTACACCTCGGACGTGTTCATGCACACCTGGGACCTGGCTCGCGCCACCGGACAGGACGATCGGCTCGATGCCGAGTTCTGCGCCACGCTGCTGGCCGAGATGGAGCCCATCGAGGACGTCATCCGCTCCTCCGGTCAATACGGCCCGCGCGTACCCACCCCGGACGACGCCGACGTCCAGACCCGGATGATCGCGTTCATCGGCCGCGACCCGCTCTGGAAGCCCGCTTAGTCGACGAACGCCCGCCGAGCTCCGCCGTCTTGTAGGTGACCACGGGCAGAGTGGACAGGACCGGAGTGGCCAGGCCGTGCTCGACGAGGTCGCCGATCACCCGGTCGATCCGCTTGTACGCGGTCGGCGCCTCCTCGAAGAGCAGTTGCCGGTCGCCGCAGACCACCACCGAACCCTTGAGCGGCCGCCGCAACTCCTCCACCGTGTGCTTGGCCTTACCGCGGCGCAGCGCATCGGCACGGGACATCTTGCGACCGGCGCCGTGCGCGACCGAGTAGCCGGCTTCGGGTCCCGCATGGCCGGCCACCAGGTAGGAGTGCGTGCCCCGGGTGCCGGCGATCAGCACGTCCCGGCCGTCGCCCGGCGCTGCGCCCTTGCGGTGGAGGTAGCGCCCGTCGCGCACCTCCACCGAGTTGTGACACACGTCGACGATCGCCGCGGAGCGCTCGGCCCCGATCGCGTCGGCGACGCGGGCGGCCATCAGGCGACGGTTGAGCGACCCCCAGCGAACCGCGTCGTCGTGCGCCGCGAGATACGCCGCGCAGTCGACCGCCGGACCCGCGCCGTGCACCTCGGTGTGCGCGCGGAGGATCCGCTCCCCCAGGCCGCGCGATCCGCTGTGCACGATGAGCACCAGGTCACCGGAGGTGAGGTCGTGGCGAGCCGCCCGCTCCGGCTCCAGAACGCTGTCGACCCTGGCGAGTTCGGCGAAGTGGTTGCCGCGACCGACCGTGCCGAGGCCCTCGGTCCAGCCGGCCGGGATCTCCTCGTCCACGTCCTCCGGGTCGACCGGTCGGTCGAGGTCGGGGAACCGCGCGGCCAGCTTCTCCGGGTCGAGACGCCTGAGCCGGACCGGGAAGACGGCGATCCCGCAGCCGATGTCGGAGCCGACCAGGAACGGATAGAGCACCGACGACGTCATCGCGGCGCCGATCGGTGCGCCCTTGCCCGGGTGCAGGTCGGGCATCCCGGCGACGTGGACCATCCCGTCCAGCGCGGCGACCCGGTCGCACTGCTCGCGGGCGTCGAACTCGATCCAGCTCTGCGGGGAGGCGAAGATCGTGACGGACGCACGGGTACCCGACACAACGGTGTGCTGATCAGACAAGACGAACTCTTCCCAGAAGAAGCACGGCCGGGCGCCGAGAGGCCCGCCGCCAACGAACGGAGGTGAACTGCTCTGGGGACAAGTCGTCAGTACGTCATGCCGCACAGGTTCGCAGAGTGCGCAGAACCCAGCAATTGATTTCAGCCCTCGATGAACTGGTAGTCGCTGACGATGCGACCGTCCTCGCCGAGTTCGAGCACCTCCAGCCCGACGCCGGCCACGTCTCCGTCGGCGCGGGACACCATCTCCCAGCGAAACTTGACGACGTTCCGGAGCCGGTCGGCGTCGCCGCGGGCCCGGAACTCGAACGTTCCCGGTGCGATGAACTCCTCGTACGAGCGCGTCACCCGCAACTCCAGCGCCGCGTGCCCACGCGCCTCCAGCACGAGGCGGTGGAACCCGAGTCCTTCCGCTGCCGAGCGCATCTCCGCCGGCGGCTGCAGGAGGTGGACCGCGTCGTCGGACCAGAGCGCGCGTACGGCGGCGCGACGGCGTTCCGCGTCGGGCTCACTCCAGACGGCGACGTAGCGGTCGGTGAGGTCCTGCAGGACTGTCTCAGCCATGATGATTCCTTGACTCGTGGATGATCGCTTCGGCCACGACTCTGCGGGGCCCGAGGGACTCCGACAATTCCCCGCGGGGAATCGCCGACCGGCACACCACCCACTACGCAGGAGGAATGATCACCGAATCGGCGAGCGCCGGACTCGCGAGCTCGTTGCGCACCTGGCGCACCCGCCGACGCGTCAGCCAACTGGAACTGGCGCTGCGAGCGGGCACCACCCAGCGGCACGTCAGCTTCATCGAGAGCGGACGGTCGGTTCCCGGCCGGTCGATGATCATCCGGCTGGCCGAGTCGCTCGAGGTACCGATCCGGGAACGCAACGAACTGCTCCTCGCCGGGGGATACGCGCCCGCCTACCCCCGGACCGACCTGGACGACCCCCAGTTGGCGCCGGTCCGGACCGCTCTCGACCGCATCCTGCACGGCCACCTGCCGTACCCGGCCGTGATCGTCGACCGCCACGGCGACCTGGTCTCCGCCAACGCCGGGTTCGACGCGATCACCGCCGGGGTGGACCCGCTACTGCTCACCCCACCGGTGTGCGTGCCTCGCGTCCTGCTGCATCCGCAGGGACTCGCTCCCCGCATCGTCAACCTCGACGAATGGGCCTGGCACGTCGTCGATCGGCTGAACGCCGAGAGCGTGCGAAATCCGACCGACCGGCTCCGCAGCCTCGTCGACGAACTCGTCGCGCTGGCGCCGCCGCGCCCACGGCACCTCTCCCCCGGTCACCTGGGCTTCGCCGTACCGCTGCGCCTCCGCGCGCGGGACCCGGAACGCCCGGAGCTCCGTCTGATCACGACGCTCACCCACTTCGGCACCGCGACCGACGTCACCATCGCGGAGCTGCGGTTGGAGGCGTTCCTCCCGGCCGACGAAGCCACCGGCGCCGCGCTGACCGCCCTCGTCAGAGGGTGACCGCGGCGTGGGCCGCTCAGGCTGGTCGGAGACGACCGGTCCGCACCCAGCCCAGCCAGGCACGACGAAGGGGGCCAACGGCGCCCAGGAACGCCACCACCGAGGCTGTCAGGAGCCAGACCGCGAACGGATCCGGTGTCCAGAACCACCCGATCAGTAGAAAGAGCGCGAGTGGACCGGCCACCGCGCGTACCACCGCTGCGATCACCACTCCACCCTATCGGCGCGGCTCCACTCCAAGGGCGGCCCGAAGGGGGCCGATCGCGGTCGCTGTCGGCGGCGTCGAGTGGATCCCCAGCCCGCGGCACTCGGCTTCCGGCGGCCGGGCCGCAGCGTCCCTGTCACCTCGACGACGAGTGGACTACGCGCCTGGCGATCTCTGCGTCCAGCGGACTCATGTCCTCACTGACCGGCTCGGACGGCAGCCACCAGCGAAATGCCAATGCCTCGTCGTTCGCTCTCAACCGAGGGACGAATTCGAGCCGAGCCAAGTACACCGCCAGCGATTCCCGGCGCTCCGGCCTCCTGAGATCGAACTCGGCAACCGCGGCAAGTGACAGCGGCACTCCTCGGATGCCGGTTTCCTCATCCAGCTCCCGGGCGGCGGCTTCCCGGGGTGTTTCACCCGGCTCCCGCATGCCGCCGAGCAGCTCCCACTGCCGTCGCCGGCTGTCGAAGATCATCAGGACCGCGCCGACGCAGAGGACAACGACCAAAGATGCCGGCACGGCCGCTCGCGCGGTCAACGGCTCCAGCGGCTCGTCCGCGGCCGAACGAAGGCCGACCGAAACGTTGCCCACACGATCGTGGAGCGGGAGCTCGGCCATGACGGCCATCCAACACCAACCGTCAGCGAGGACCGCGCCGCGCATCGATGATTTACATATGTAGGTGACCGCACTATTATGCCGGCCTATGAGAGAGCCGACGTACTACATCCTTGCTGCGCTCCAGGACGAGCCGCTCTACGGCTACGCGATCCTCAAGCAGGCTGAGGTTCTCTCCCGGGGCCGGATCCGGCTGTCCACCGGCACGCTGTACTCGGCGTTGGACCGGTTGACCGGCGAGGGTTACGTGCGGGTGGTGAAGGAGGAGATCGTGAACGGCCGGGCCCGGCGGTACTACACGACCACCCCCGAGGGCGAAGCTGCGCTGCACGCGGAGGCGGTACGCCTGGCCGACGCCGCGCGCCTGGTCGTTGACCGCGCCGCACGGCTGGCCCGCCGGCCGGGTATCGCATGAAGTGGTTGCTGTACCTCTACCCGGCTGAGTATCGACGCTCGCGGGGACCGGAGTTGCTCGCGACGCTGGAGGAGGCGGCCTCCGACGGGCGACCGGAGTTCTTCGGCCTGGCGCTGGGGGCCCTGCGCGCGCACGCGAGCCACGCTCACCGGGGCAGTTGGTTGGCTGCGACTCGGGTCGCCGCGCTGACGGTCCTGGTCTCGACGATCGTGAGCGCACCCCTGCGCATCGGCTTCGTCCTCAGTGTCGGACCGTCGACCGAGTGGGAGATGTTCGAGCCGGACCTGCCAGGCATGGCAGCACTGCCGTTCGGTTTGGTCGCGGTGGTGGCCATTCTGCATGGGCGGTATCGGAGCGCTGCTGTGGCGGCCGCGGCTGCGTTCGGGGTGGCCGCGACGGTGCTCAGTCTGCAGGACGGCGCCGTCCACGGGGCGTACCTGCGGTACCCGGTCGCAGCCGTGCTGCTGCTACCGCTGTTCAGTGCTGATCCGCGTCCGGCGCGTGGATTGCTCAGATATGTTCCACTCCTGCCTTTGCTCTACGTCGCTGCAGATCACCGTGAGCCGCTATGGGCAGGCGGAGATATTGGGATCGCCATCATGCTCTGTATCGGCGCGGCGCTCTGGACCCTCGTGGACGAGCGTGTTCCGATCGCGGTCGGACTGTTTCTGCTGAGCCACGGGCTCGTCCAAATCCTCGCTCCCGTGCTGTTCACCGCCCACGCCGGGGACGACGTCCCTCCTGTCTACTTGTTCTCGACAGTCTTCACCGCGATCCCACCGGCCCTCTTGCTGACCGTCGCCGTTTTCGCCGTCCGCCGTCGCGCCCACCTATGACGGTGAAGGTATGAGCGACTGAGCGTTGAGGTGTGGCGTGAGCGGATGACGGGCTGAGCAGGCGATACGTCATAATTGATACTGGGCGGCGTGACCAATCAAGGACGCGGTCAGCGGCCGAAGGCCGATGCCGATCGCGAGTTGCAGATCGATCTCCGCGCGGCCTTCCGGTGGCGCAGCGACCGCACCGACGATCAGGAGATGGCCGACCCGACCGGCTGGTGGGCCGATCCAATCATCCTCTCCCGGCTCGGCCCGGCACTGGCCGCCTCGTTCGCCGACCAGCGACCCACGATCGTGCTGGGCCTACAGTCTCGCGGCAGCCTGCTGGGGGCGTTGGTCGCCCTCCACCTGCAGGTCGGGCTCGTCGAGATTCGTAAGGACCCCCGACCGTCAACCGACAGCGACCGCTGGCTGACCACCCGCACGGCACCGGACTACCGCGACCGCCACCTGGAGCTGGGGGTACGACGGGATCACCTCAACGCCGGCCAGCGCGCGCTGCTGGTCGACGATTGGATCGAGACCGGCGGGCAGGCGAGGGCGGCCCGCACTCTGGTCGAGGCCGCCGGGGCCCGCTGGTGCGGCGCCGCCGTCATCGTCGACGGACTTCACAACAGCCGTCTTCGACGCGACCTCCACGTTCGATCCCTGCTCAACATCCGCGACCTCTAGTAAGGCCGACCGGCGGCATGGTGGCTCTTTGTTGATGTGCCTCCCGCTCGACCCCGCCTCGCGATAGGCCGGTCAGCCGCCCGCCGTGGCGCCCGAGCCCATTCGCCGTCACCACTGCGACAGAGCGTCTCACCGCTCTGGCTTTGTCGGCGAACTTCGGGGTGCGGCGAGGCGCGGTCAGCTGGTGTAGAAGTACTGGTCGTGGTCGAGGCTGGCGCCGAGTTCGGCGAGCCGCTGGATCGTGGGCGCTGAGTAGCTGATCGCAGCACTGGACACGATGGGCTCGCCCCCGTCGCGGTAGCCATGGGCCTCGATGACCAGCGTCATGCCGACCTGAAGACCCAGCGTCCGACAGGCCTCCCGGACTCCATCGGCGAAGGGTGCGACCGCGTCCAGGAGCGCGACCAGGACGGACTCGCTGTAAGGGGTGTCCTGCGGTGGGAGTTCGTAGCGCCTGTTGCGTGCCGGGTTTGATGGA